>JBOIEM010000271.1:0-9600 GCA_050741115.1 Burkholderiales bacterium | reverse complement strand
TCTACGACGAGCACGCCGGGCTGCAGGACCGCTTCATCAATTGCGGGCGTGTCGCGCCCGAGCTGGCGGCGCGCCTCGGGTTGATCGGCGTCGCGGGCCGCGCGAGCGCCCAGAGCTGGGACCTGCGCGTCGAATATCCGTATCCGCCCTATGCGGAGCTCGATGTGCGCATGGCGACGCACCGCAACGGCGATGTCGCCGCGCGCGTGACGGTGCGCTTCGAGGAGATTTTCGAATCGCTGCGGCTGTGCCGGTTGATCCTGGAGAAGCTTCCCGCGGGCGAAATCGCCCTTGCGGTCCCGGCGCCGGCGGCGGGCGCATTCGGGGTGGGCTGGGTCGAGGGATGGAGGGGAGAGGTGTTCATCGCGCTGGAGGCGGGCGCGGACAGCCGCATCCGGCGGCTCCATCCGCACGATCCCTCGTGGCACAACTGGCCGGTGCTCGAGCACGCGGTGATCGGGAACATCGTTCCGGATTTCCCGCTGATCAACAAGTCCTTCAACCTGTCCTATTCAGGGCATGATCTGTGAGCGTGATGGGTGAAGTGAGCCGCTTATGTATCAACTGCTGAAGCAGATTGCCGTAACCGGGATCAAGACCGAGGCGCCGCCGCAGCCGGACGAGGCGCTGCGCGTGACCACCGACCGGCTGCGCGCGGAGATCCTGCAGTACTTCGCGGGGGCGCTCACCATCCGTCATGTCGATGCCGGCTCGTGCAATGGTTGCGAGCTGGAGATCCACATGTGCAACAATCCGTACTACAACCTCGAAGGTCTCGGCATCCGTTTCGTTGCGAGCCCGCGCCACGCCGACATGCTGCTGGTGACCGGGCCGGTGTCGCGCCACATGGAAACCGCGCTCAAGCGCACCTATGACGCGACGCCCGACCCGAAGCTCGTCGTGGCGATCGGGGATTGCGGCTGCACCGGCGGCATCTTCGGGGAGAGCTACGCGAGCCGCGGGCGGGTGTGGAACGTGATCCCGGTGGACGTGGCGGTGCCGGGGTGCCCGCCGACGCCGCTCGCGATCATGCAGGGGATACTGACCGCCATCAGCGTGAAGAAAGGCTAGCGATGCGGGCAATGGTGCTGGAGCAATTCGGAGCGCCCCTCAAGTTGAAGGACGTTCCGGTAGCGAAAATCGGTCCCAACGACGCGCTGGTGCGCGTGCGCGTGTGCGGCGCGGGGCTCACCGTCGTCATCATGGTCGCGACGCCGGGACGGATCAAATCGTATCCGCGCATCCCCGGTCACGAGATCGCAGGCGAGGTGGTCGAGGTCGGCTCCGAGGTGAGGACGTTCAAGGTGGGGAGCCGCGTCACCAACCACTATTACCTCACCTGCGGCAACTGCCGCCACTGCCGCAGCGGGCGCGAGACGTTGTGCGAGAACTTCCGCGGGAACGTCGGCCAGGGCTGCGACGGCGGCTACGCGGCGTACGTCGTGCTGCCGGAGCGCAACCTCGTCGCGATACCCGACGGCGTCACCGACCTCGAGGCGTCGGTCGCAGCCGACGCGATCGCGACGCCGTACCACGCCTGTCACGCGGAGGCGCAGGTGTGCCCTGGCGACAACGTCCTCATCATCGGCGCGGGCGGCGGCGTGGGCATCCACATGGTGCAGATGGCGCGGCTGTGCGGCGGGCGCGTGCTGGCCGCGGAGATCGGGGAGGAGAAGCTCGAGCTCGCGCGGACCATGGGCGCGGACGAGGTGATCGACGCGCGGCGTGGCGAGCTCGTGAAGCAGGTCAAGGCGCTCACCGGCGGGCGGGGCGTGGAGGCGGCCATCGACCTGGTCGGCAACAGCGATACACTGGCAGCGTCCCTTGCGTCACTCGCCCCCGCGGGGCGCATGGTGATCATCGGCTCCAAGCCGAAGTCGGTGTATGGGACGGATCCCTCGTTCGTGGTGAATCCCCAGGAATTCATGCGCCAGGCCCAGGAAATACACGGCTCGCGTTACGTGAACAACTCGGAAATCATGCGCACGCTGGAGCTGGTCAAGCACAAGCGCATCAAGGCGGTGGTCAACCGGACGTTTCCGCTGGAAGAGGCGGAGCAGGTGCACGAGCTGCTGCGGAAGAACGCCATTGCCGGCCGGGCGGCGATGATCGTCAGCTAGGATTGCTCACGCGATGCGATAGCGCTCGACCATCTTCCAGTCGAGCTCGATCCCGAACCCGGGCGCGTTCGGCACCTCCATCATCCCGTTGCGGATCGCGGGGCGGTTCGCCCACATCGCCTGCCACACCGGGTCGCGCTCGGGATCGGCGAAGCACTCGACGTAGGTGCCGTGCGGCACGCCGGCGAGGAGCTGGAGGGAGATCTGGGATTCCTCGTGGTGCGCCATGCGCACGCCCGCGGTCCGGCAGATCTCCGCGGCGCGGCGCCAGTCGGTGACGCCGCCGCCTTCGGAAGCGTCGTAGTTCACGTAGTCCACGGCGCCGGCGTCCACCAGCCGGCGCACGCCGTGGCTGGTGATCTCGCTCTGGCCGGCGGTGACGGGAATGGATATCGCCTGCCGCACGCGCGCCATCAGCGCGGCGTCGTCGTACCAGTGGCATGGTTCCTCGAACCAGCCTAGGTCCAAGTGCTCGACGCCCCGCGCAAAACGGATCGCCTCTTGCGCGTTCCAGCCGCGGTTGGCGTCCACCACCAGCTTGAAGTCCGGGCCCGCCGCTTTGCGGGCGGCCGCCACGCGCTCGGCGTCCGCTTCCGGCGCGAGTCCTCCGACCTTGAACTTGCAGCCCGCCATGCCGGCGGCGCGGTATTGCTCCATCTCGCGCCCGACGTCGGCGAGCGTCTTGCCTTCCATATAGTAGCCGCCGATGGAAATGATGGGCATGCTCCCGCGGCTGCCACCGAGAAGCGCCGAGACGCTTTTCCCCTTCGATTTTCCGACGGCGTCCCATAACGCGCAGTCCACGCACGCTATCGCCTCGAGCAGGGTTTTGCGGTCGGCGCTCGTGTGGCTCAGATCGAACATCGCCTGCCAGGCGGGCTCGACCTCGAGGATGTCCAATCCTTTCACGCGCGGCGCGAGCGCCTCGTGTATCAGGCGCACGATTTCGCGCCCGTGGCTGCGATTGTCGCCGTTGTAGACCACGCTCACGAGGCCGTCGTCCGCTCGAAGGCGGGTGATGACGGTGCAGCGCTTGAGGACGGTGTAGGTGCTGCCGCCGAAATTCTTCTTCAGCGGGATCTCGATCGCGATGGCCTCGATGCTTTGAACCTTCAAGGGCGTGAATAGTGAGTGGTGAGCGGTGAGTCGACTGGACTGTGAGATAAACGGCGGTTTACGGCTTTAGTCCACTCACCACTCGCTACTCACCACTCACGAATTTCAGACAAAGACGATGATGACGCCGAGGATCGTCGCGCCGGCGACGCTGGCCGCGAAGATGAGCTTGTCCCGGTCGGTCCAGCCCGGCCCGCGGCGCATCGCGCCCACGATTGCGCGCGCCTCCGACGGAGTGCCGTTCGGCGCGCCCGCCGGGGGGTCGGCCAGCGGCTTGTACTTGCCGCTCTCGGAGTAATCCTTCAACTCCTCCACCATGCCGGTATTGATGGCGAGCCTCATGGTGGCGTCGAGGGAATCGAACGCCCGGGACAGCCCGAGCGCGGGCAGGGAGGTGGAGCCGAGCGTGCTGACCTCGATGGCGTCGGCGCGGCGCGTGACCGGCAGCGACTGCGCCAGCGCCTGGGCCGCGTCGCGATCGAGCTTCGGCGGCACCGGAGGACGAGTCGCCGAGAGCACATGGACCGTGGTATCGATCTGCTTGGCGACCTCGCGCAGGTCCTGGGCGAATTCCTCGGCGCCCGCGTAGCGGTCCTCGACCGCCTTGGCGATCGCCTTGGCGACGATGAAATCCAGCACTTCCGGCACCCGCGCGTTGATCGAGCTCGGTGGCGGCGGCACGAGGTTCATGATCTGGAACATGACCGAGGTCACGTCCTCGCCGGTGAAGGGGGGCCTGCCGGTCAGCATCTCGTAGAGGATCACGCCGAGCGAAAAAATGTCCGAGCGCGGCTCGGCGCGCTTGCCGGCGACCTGCTCGGGCGACATGTAGCGCGGGGAGCCGAGCACGATGCCGGTCTGGGTCTTCACTTCCGCCGAGCGCATCCGCGCGATGCCGAAGTCGGTGATCTTGGCGCGGCCGTTGACCGAAAGCATGATATTGGCCGGCTTGACGTCGCGGTGCACGACGCCGTGCTGGTGCGCGTAGGCGAGCCCTTCCGCCACCTGGGCCGAGATATCCACCGCGCGCGCGACCGGCAGCGGCTGGTCGCCCGCCAGCAGTGAGCGCAGCTCCTCGCCCTGCAGGAACTCCATCGCCATGTAGGCGAGATTCCCGCTCTTCCCGACGTCATAGATGGTGACGATGTTGGGGTGGTTGAGGCTCCCGGCAGCCTTGGCTTCCTGGTAGAAGCGGGTCTCGTATTCCGCCATCTCCTGCGGATCGAGCGACATGCTGACGGTCTTGATCGCGACCAGCCGATCGAGCAAGGGATCGTTGGCGCGGTAGACGACCCCCATCGCGCCCTTACCGAGCTCGGCGAGGAGCTCGTAGCGCCCTAGCGTGCGGGGTTCCATGCAGCCGACCGCACCGGCGCCGGACATTCGCGGCGCAAGCCTCGCAGGGCAGAAACCGAAGTCACGATGCGCGATCCAGGCGTCGAGGCAGCGGCGCGATCCGGGCGCACTACCGCTGCTGGCTCTTCACGGAGCGAAACGCGGGGCCCCACGTCGGGTGGCCGGCTTCGTTCGCGGCGAGCTCGAACGAGGGGTCGATCTTCAAGGCCGCGCGGAATTCGTCGCGGCAGCGCCGCTCGCGGCCCGATACGCAGTGGATGAAGGCGAGGTACTTGTGAGCCTTGACCTGGTCAGCCTTGCCGAGGCCCTGGTCGAGGCTCGATTGCAGCAGGCGCGCCGCCTCGGAGTAGCTCGCGTCCTCGTAGTGCTTGATGCCGCTGGCGAGGTCCGGCTCTCCCTTGTGCGACTGGAACAGGCTCCTGAATTCCTCCCGTATGGCCTTGATGGGAGCGGACTCGCAGCCGGACAGGACCACGGCAATCGCTGCTGCCAGCACCAGTCTGAAAACCGCCATCTCCCCCTCAATTCTGGAACTTGTGCCTAATTCTAATTCTACCGCCAGCCTTGGCGTCCACGATCTCGATACGGGGCGGGAAACCGGCGTTCCGGATCTCGACCCGGTGCCGGCCCGGCGCGAGCTCGACGTTGCGCAGCGGCGGCGAAATGCCGTGCAGCCTGCCGTCGATATGGACTTCTCCCCACGGCGAGATCGCGAGGCTCAGGGTTGCCGGCGCCGGAGCCGAGGCCACGGCTTCCGGCTCCGCAAGCGTTTCCTCCTCGGCGGCCGGCGCCGAGGGTCTCCTCGCCGTGGGAGTCGCAGGCTTGGGCTTCGCCGGTGCGGCAGCCGTCCTGGCGGGAGCCGTGGCGGGTTTCGCGGGCGCGGGCGTGGCCGCGGGCCTGCTTCGAGCGTCGGGTTTTCTTTCCGGAATCGCTTCGCTCGCCGGAGCGGGCGCCCGCGCAACCTTGGGCGGTGACGGCGAGGGGGCCGGCACCGGCGCCGCGGCGGGCTGGCGGCTCAGGCGCAACCCCACCGCAACGCTGAGAATGGCGGCCACGGCAAGCGCCGTTCCCAGCCGCGGCTTGCGGCGCAGATTGTCGGTAACCACCATGGCGGTCTGCGAGAGCTTGTCCAGCACCGCCGCGCCGCTTACTGAGGGGCTCGCCCGGGAACCCACTGCGCCCGTGCGCTGCAGCGCTGCGGTGGTCGCCTGCACGGTGTAGATCTCGTGCTCGCGCACGTGCTTGTCGGTGCGCGATCCTTCATAGCGAAACAGCCGCCCGTAGCCTTCGGACAGGCACGACACCACCTCGTAGAAGGAGCGCGAAACCATGATCTGGCCGGGCTCGGAGAAGCCCATCACGCGCTGCGCGACGTTGATGCCGTCGCCGATGATATTGGGCTGGCCGTTGATGTCCTTCACCAGCCGCACCGGTCCGAGGTTGATGCCGAGGCGGATCTTCAGTTCCGGCCCGGGCGGCTGCGGCAGCTGCAGCGCCTCGCGCAGCGAGAGGCTCACGTAGAGCGCGTCCTCCGGGTCGCCGAGAAAGGAGAGGGCCGCGCCGTCGCCGGTGTCGAGGATGATGCGGTCGTTGGGCGCGACGCTCGCCAACGCGTCCGTCAGCAGCGCGTTCAACCGCTCCTTGAAGAAGATCTGCTCGGCGACGGGCTTCCTCGAGTACTCGACGACGTCGAGAAACACCACGCTGCAGATGAAGGTGCGGTTGATCGCGGTCTGCATTTACTTGACGCGCATGCCGGGCTGCGCGCCCGAATCCGGGGAGAGCAAGTATATGCCGGGACCGTCGCCCGAGGCCGCGAGCACCATGCCTTCGGAGACCCCGAACTTCATCTTGCGGGGGGCGAGGTTGGCGACCGCCACCGTGAGGCGCCCCTTGAGCCGCTCGGGGTCGTACGCGGACTTGATGCCGGCAAACACCGTTTTCGTCGCGCCGCCGAGGTCGAGTGTGAGCTTCAGCAGTTTGTCCGCCCCGGCGACTGCCTCGGCATCGAGGATCTTCGCGATGCGAAGCTCGACCTTGTTGAAATCATCGATGCTGATGGCGCTCGGCAGGATTGGGGCTTCCACGGCGTGCTCCTGATGTTCGGCATGGCGCTGCTGGGAGTGTGGCTGCGGCGTCGGCTGCAGGGTGCCCTTGCTCGCTTCTACGAGTGCATCGATCTGCTTCCTGTCGACACGAATCATCAGATGCTTATAGGGCTTGATGCGCGTGATCTCGGAGTGAAGATCGATCCACCGGAAGGGGTACGCTAAGCCCAGCAGATCAGCTACTTTCTCCGCCGTCCCGGGAAGTACCGGGGCGAGATAGTACGTCAAAATCCTGAACGCGTTGACGCAATCCGAGCACAGCCGGTGCAATTCCGCCCGTTTTTCCGTGATTTTTGCCATGTCCCACGGCTTGTCCTGATCGATGCGCTGATTGACGAGGTCCACGACGCGCATGATCTCCCGGATCGCTTTCCCGAATTCCCGGTTCGCGAAGGCGTCGCTGATGAGGTCTTCGGATCCGTAAGCGATCATCGAATAGCCCCGGCTCTTCACCGGGCCTTTGGGATCCTCGGCCAATACCGCGCCGCCGAAGTGCCGCGCCAGGATCGCAGCGCAGCGGCTGATGATGTTGATGTATTTCCCGATGAGATCGCTGTTCACCCGGGCGACGAAGTCCTCGAGGTTGAGGTCGATGTCCTCCATCGTCGGGCCGAGCTTCGCGGCGTAGTAGTAGCGCAGCCACTCGGGGTTGAGGCCCTGCTCGAGATAGCTCTCCGCGGTAATGAAGGTGCCGCGCGACTTGGACATCTTCTCGCCGTTCACGGTGAGGAACCCGTGGGCGTAGATGCGGCTCGGCGTGCGGAAGCCGGCGTTCTCGAGCATCGCCGGCCAGAACAAGGCATGGAAGTAGAGGATGTCCTTGCCGATGAAATGGATCATCTCGGTGCCCGCGGCGGCGGCCTTCTTCGCGTCGGTGAACGCGTCGAAATCCACCGGCTTGCCGGCGGCGCGCCGCCGGTCGCAGTAATGGCGGAAGCTGCCGAGGTAGCCGATCGGCGCGTCGAGCCAGACGTAGAAGTACTTGCCGGGCGCGCCGGGTATCTCGAAGCCGAAATAGGGGGCGTCGCGCGAGATGTCCCAGTCGTTCAACCCGGCCCTGAACCATTCACCGAGCTTGTTGGCGGCCTCGGGCTGCAGCGCGCCCGAACGCGTCCACTCCTTCAGGAACGCCTCGCACGCGCCGAGCCTGAAGAAGTGATGCTCGGATGATTTGCGCACCGGCTGGGCGCCTGACACCGTCGAGTACGGGTTCTTGAGGTCCGTCGGGTTGTAGATCGCCCCGCAGACTTCGCACGCATCGCCGTACTGGTCCTTCGCGCCGCACTTCGGGCACTCGCCCTTGATGTAGCGGTCGGGCAGGAACATCGCCTTCACCGGGTCGTAGAACTGCTCGACCGAGCGCTTCGCGATCAGCCGCGCCGCGTCGAGCCGGCGGTAGAAGGTCTCGGCGAGCTCCCGCGTTTCGCGCGAATGCGTCGTGTAATAGTTGTCGAAGCTGATCTGGAAGCCGTCGAAGTCGCGCCGGTGCTCGTGCCACACCCGTTCGATCAGTTCCTCCGGGGTGATCCCGTCGGCTTCGGCGCGCAGCATCATCGGCGTGCCATGGGTGTCGTCCGCGCCGATGTAATGCACCTTGTGGCCCTGCATCCGGTGGAAACGCACCCAGATATCGGTCTGGATGTACTCCACCAGGTGGCCGAGATGAATCGCCCCGTTGGCGTAGGGGAGGGCGGAGGTGACGAAGAGGTGCCGTTGTTGTTGCATTGTTATGGGTGAAACTTAATCCCTGAAATTGTAGCAAAGTTGAAGGGTTAGCCGCGAATATGCAAGCTCCCTCTCATGTCGCGGCGGGTAGCCGCCCCGGTTCCATGGCAGCGCGTGCTTCGGCGCCGAAGCCCTTCGACCGGGCGCTGCGGATTCCGTTGGCACTCCAGTGGATCCCATGGGTCTATCACCGGGACGGCTGAATTGGCGGAGCGAGTTGGAACGGGACTAGAATCGCGCCCTACGCATTCATCGAGGCGATCCATGGCGATCACGGAGCACCAGGTCGAGGAAGCGCTGAAGAAGCTGATTGACCCCAATACCCGCAAGGACTACGTCACCACCAAGTCGGTCCGCAGCATCAAGGTGGACGGCGACAAGGTCGGCGTGGAGCTTCTGCTGGGCTATCCGGGGAAGAGCCAGCTCGAGCCGATCCGGGAGGAGATCGCCAGGGCGGTGAAGGCGATCCCGGGCGTCGCGAGCGCATCGGTCAGCGTGCAGATGAAGATCGTCTCCCACGCCGTGCAGCGCGGGGTAAAGCTCGTCCCGGGCATCAAGAACGTCATCGCCGTCGCCTCTGGCAAGGGGGGAGTGGGCAAGAGCACCACCGCGGTCAACCTCGCGCTCGCGCTGGCGGCCGAAGGCGCCAGCGTCGGCGTGCTCGACGCCGACATCTACGGCCCCTCGCAGCCGATCATGCTCGGCATCCGCGGCCGGCCGGAATCGCGCGACGGCAAGCACCTCGAGCCGATGGCGGGGCACGGCATCCAGGCCATGTCCATCGGTTTCCTGATCGATCCCGACACCCCGATGGTGTGGCGCGGGCCGATGGTGACGCAGGCGCTGGAGCAGCTATTGAACGAAACCAAGTGGCGGGAGATGGATTACCTGGTGGTGGATCTGCCGCCCGGCACCGGCGACATCCAATTGACGCTCGCCCAGCGCGTGCCGGTGACCGGCGCGATCATCGTCACGACCCCCCAGGACATCGCGCTGATCGACGCCCGCAAAGGGCTCAAGATGTTCGAGAAGGTCGGCATCCCCATCCTCGGCATCGTCGAAAACATGAGCACCCATATCTGTTCGAAGTGCGGGCACGAGGAGCGCATGTTCGGCGAGGGCGGCGGCGAGCGGATGGGCAAGGACTACGACGTCGAGCTGCTGGGCGCGCTCCC
>JBOIEM010000270.1:0-10748 GCA_050741115.1 Burkholderiales bacterium | reverse complement strand
AGGCACGCTCGCCGGCGCGGTGCTCGACGTGTTCCAGCCCGAGCCTCTGCCCGCCGACTCGCCGCTCTGGGATACCCCCAACCTCGTCATCACGCCGCATGTGAGTTGCGACGACCCGCGCTACATCGACCGGCTGCTCGATTTCTGGTTCGAAAATCTCGGGCGATTCCTAAAGGGGAAGCCGCTGAAAAATCGCGTCGATCCCCGACGCGGCTACTGAGCGAGGACGCGGCTTTCGCATTCGACTGAGGGCAAGGACCGGGAGCTCTCAAGCATGATATCGAAGAACTTCAGACTGGACCTCGAAGCGCTGTTTTCCCAGATCGTGGATGGGCAGGGATTTCTGCACTACGGATATTGGCCGGACGGAACGGCGGACGAGATCTCGCTGCGCAGGCTCTCCCGGGCGCAACACGCGTACTTCGACCAGCTCGCGGGCGCCATTCCGGAGGGCACCACGAGCATCCTCGACGTCGGCAGCGGAACGGGCAGCAACGCGCTCCGGTTGCTGCAGCGGAACTATTCCGTCGACTGCGTGTGCCCGTCAGCGCGATTGAATGAGATCGCCAGGAGAAAGCTGCCCCAGGGCACGAGGATCTTCGAAAGCACGTTCGAGGACCTGGAAACGGACAACGTATACGATCTGCTGCTGTTCTCGGAAAGCTTCCATTATCTCGATGTCGTGAAGGCGCTCCCGCGGATCGCCGCCCGCGCGCGCAAGCACGTATTAATATTCGACTATTTCTCGAGAACGGACAGTGCGACCGGCCGGAGACTTTCCCACCGGCAGTTCATCCGGCTGCTGAATGACTCCATCCCCGGAGCGTTCCGATTCGTCACCGACCGCGACGTCACGGAGCACATCATCCCGACTTTCAAGGTGCTCGATACCATCAAGAACGACCATGTGAGGCCGTTTCTCATGAGGTCGGTCGCCGAGTTCAGGAAGGAACACCGCGTCTCTTCGTTTCTGCTGTCCTATCCCCTGCGCTGGCTGCTTGGCCGGTTCGCGAAGACGAGCAATCGCTACGCCAATTTCGCGGAAGAATTCGAGTACCGGCTGGTCGTGCTTACCCGCACCTGACGATGGACGGAGCGCGTTCCCGCCTTGCCCCGGGCCTGATTCCTTTCGCGCCGCGGGCGTGACGGTCTACGGGGCGCTCGACGAGATGGTGCGGGGAATCCACGGCAGGCTCACTGCGCCCGCGGGTCCGTTGACCTGATGATCCTCTCGTATTTCTCGTAATCTGATTTCAGGCGCTGGGCGAACTCATCCGGCGTCATGGGCATCGGGTCGAGGGTCTGCGCGCTCAGGATCCTGGAGACGTCGGGATGCTCCAGCGCCTTCCTGAACTCGGCGTTGAGACGCTCCACGATCGCGCGCGGAGTGGCCGACGGCACGAACGAACCGATCCACGCAGTCAGCTCGTAGCCGGGAACGCTTTCCGCGATCGTCGGAATATCGGGGAACTGCTTCAGCCGCTTGTCGGAGGCGACGCCCAGCGGGCGGACACGCTTCGCCGGGAGAGCCGCGGTAAGAGAGCCGATGCCCACGAAAAACACCTGAACTTCCCCGGAGGAGAGCGCAATGGTGGCCGGGCCGCCGCCCTTGTAGTTAACCTCCAGCATCTTCGTGTCGGTCATCTGCAGAAGCAGCGCCATGGTGAGCCAGGTGTAGCTGCCGGTGCCCGTGGAGGCCCAGGCGATCTGGTCTGGCCTCGATCTTGCGAGCGCTATCAGCTCCTTCACCGAGTTCACCGGCAACGACGGGTGCACGACGAGCATCCCGATCTGCACGGCGAGCGGCATTACGCCCGTGAAATCCCTCATCGTGTCGTAGGGCAGCTTCTTGTAGATATGCGCGTTCGCCACGTGGGTGGCGGAGTTGACCATTACGGTGTAGCCGTCCGGCGGGCTCTTCGCGACGACGTCGGCGCCGATGGTGCCCGTTGCACCCGCCCGATTCTCGACCACGAACGCCTGGCCCAGGGTTTCCGTAAGCCGCTGGGCCATCACGCGGGCGACGACGTCGTTGGAGCCGCCCGGCGGCCACGTGACGACGACACGAACGGGCTTCACCGGGTAGGACTGGGCATGAGCGACAGGCTGCGCCAGCGCGGCGGCCTGCATCACGGTTGCGGCGGCTATCACATACGCGATTCTTTGCGATGCCATAGGTTCCCCCCTTCATGGGTGGTCACCCGTCAATCGTGGCGCAGGAAGCGCGACGGATCCGGCACCGGTGCGCCGCCTGCGCGCCTTCACTCGATCTTCGCGCCGCTGATCTTTACGACCTTTTCGTACTTCACGTAATCGGACTTGAGGCGCGCGGCAAATTCCTCCGGCGTCATCGGCAGCGGGTCGAGCGTCTGGGCGGAGAGTTTCGACGCGACGCCGGGATCGGCCAGGGCCTTCCTCAGCTCCTCGTTGAGCTTGTCCACGATCGGCCGCGGCGTGCCCTTGGGCACGAAGCAACCCACCCAGGCGGTGAACTCGAAGCCGGGCACGGCCTCCGCGATGGCCGGAACGTCCGGAAACTGCGCCGTGCGCTTCTCCGAGGTCACGCCCAGCGCGCGAACGCGCTTGGCATTGAGGTTGGGCACCAGCGAGGCAATGGTGCCGACGGTCACCTGGACCTCTCCGGACGCGATGGCGATGTTGAGCGGACCGCCGCCTTTGTAGGGCACGTGCGTCATCCTGGTCCCGGTCGCGGACTCGAGCAGTGCCATCGAAAGGTGAACGTAGCTGCCGCTGCCCGCGGAGCCGAACACGATGTCGCCCGGGCGCTTCTTCGCCAGCGCGATGAACTCCTTGGTCGTCTTCACCGGCAGCGAAGGATGCACGACGAGCATGCCGACCTGCCGGGCGAGCGTCGTGATGCCGATGAAATCGCCGAGCGTGTCGTAGGGCAGCTTCTTGTAGAGATGCGCGTTGGCGATGTGCGTCGTCGATTGCACCATCAGCGTGTATCCGTCCGCCGGGCTGGTCGCGACCACCGCCGCGCCGATCGTGCCCGCCGCGCCGCCGCGATTGTCGACGATGAATTGCTGGCCGACCTGTTCGGTCATCCTCTGGAACACGATCCGCGCCGTGACGTCGTTCGAGCCCCCCGGCGGGAATACGACGATCACCCGGACCGGCTTCGAGGGGTAGGCCTGCGCGAACGCGAGCAGCGGCGCGAACAACGCGGCGAGAACCACCGGCACTGCAATGCTGAGATACCGCTTCATGACATTCCTCCTCCTGGTTATTCGTCGGTGCAAACCATGCAGCTTGTCAGACATTATCATCCAATATCGCGCCCCACTTCAATGGCCGCGGGCGTGCGCGGCGCGCTACAATCCCGTCAATCCGGACACCGGAGGAACGGATTCATGGCACTTCCGCTCGAAGGGGTGAAGGTCCTGGATTTCACCGCGATCATGGCGGGCCCCTACTGCACGCTGATGCTCGCCGACATGGGAGCGGAGGTCGTCAAGATCGAGAGCTTCCCCGGAGGCGACGGCTCGCGGCGTTTTGAACCGCAGGTGAACGGCGAAAGCTACTGCTTCGCCGTGCTGAACCGCAACAAGAAGAGCCTCGCGCTCAACCTGAAAGACCCCCGCGGCAGGGACGTCTTCATGAAGCTCGCGCGCGACGCCGACATCGTCATCGAGAACTACCGGCCCGGCGTCGTGCGCAAGCTCGGCGTGGATTACGACGCCATCCGGGCGATCAACTCCGGCGTCCTCTACGCCTCGATCTCCGGATTCGGACAGACCGGGCCCTACAGCCGCAAGGGCGGGTTCGACATCATCGCGCAGGGCATGAGCGGCATCATGACCATGACCGGGGAGGCGGGCGGGCGCCCCGCCAAGGTCGGCATCGCGATGAACGACATCGCGGCGGGCACAACCGCGCTCTACTCCATACTCGGCGCCTACATCAAGCGGCTGAGAACCGGCGAGGGCGTCTACCTCGAGACCTCGCTCATGGAGGCGGGAATGGCGTGGACGTTTTGGGAATTCGGCGCCTATTTCGGCGGCGGCGAGATCCCGGTCGCGACCGGCACGCGCCACCGCCGCTCCACCCCTTATCAGGCGTACCGCACGCAGGACGCCTATGTCACCGTCGGCGCCAACAACGAGAAGCTCTGGACCGCGTTCTGCGCCGGGGTGCTGGAGCGCCCCGGGCTCACGCAGGATGCGCGCTTCCGGACGGATGCGGCGCGCCTGAAGAACATCGACGCGCTCCAGGAGGAGATCGAGAAGGTGTTCGTTACCAAGCCGACCGCGCACTGGGTGAGAAAGCTCGACGCCGCGGGCGTCCCGGGCGGCCCGGTATTCAGCTACGTGCAGGCCTTCGACAACGAGCACGCGAAGGCGCGCAACCTGGTGGCCGAGATCGACCACCCGAAGATCGGGCGCATGAAGATACTCGGCAATCCCGTCAAGGCGAGCGCCGAGCTCGCGCGCTCGCGCACCCCCGCCCCGTGGCTCGGGCAGCACAGCGCCGAAGTGCTCAAGGGTCTCGGCTACGGCGACGGGGAGGTCGCGTCACTGTTCGCCGACGGCGTCGTCTACGACCGCTATCGGGAGAAGGCAACGGCGTGACGGGTGATAAGTGATGGGTGACGGGATCGTCATCGCGCTCATCACTCATCACTCATCAATCATCACCGATGTGTAGAGCGTTAGCGTATCTCGGGCAGCCCGTGCTGCTCGACAACCTGCTCTACCAGCCCGACTCCGCGCTGGTGAAGCAGTCGTTCATGCCGAAGATGCTGCACCTCCTCAACCTCGCGGGGTTCGGAATGAGGGCGTGGGACCGCGGCTCGCCCGATCCGCACAAGCCCTACAGCTACGCCTCCACCGCCCTGCCGGTGTTCGACCGCAACCTCAAGGCGCTCGCCGAGAAGATCCGCCCGACGTGCGTGCTGGGGCACGTGCGCGGCGTCGCCTACAACACCGAGGTCGAGATCTCGCTGCAGAACGTGCACCCGTTCCAGTTCCCCGGCGTGCGGCTCGCGCTGGCGCACAACGGGGACCTCGCGCGCTTCGCCGAGATGAGGCCGCATCTCCTCGAGTCGATCCGGCCGGAGATCGTCAACCTGATCCGCGGCACGACCGACAGCGAGTGGATCTACGCCTTGATCGTGTCGCAGCTCGCCGACCCGCGCGGCGCGTGCGCGGCGGACGAACTGGTGCGCGCGGTGGACCGGGCGGTCGCCATCATCCGCCGGCTGCGCGAGCGCCTCGGCATCGCCACCTCCTCCTCGGTCAACCTGTTCCTCTCCACCGGCGAGCAGATCGCCGCGGTGCGCTACTGCTTCGACTTCGGCTGCTACCGCACCGAGGACCCGGCGAAGGTGCACGAGGCGAACCTGACCTTCCTCTCCCTCTGGTACACCTCCGGAAGCGAGTACGGATACCACGACGGGGAATGGAAGATGACGGGCGGCGCGGACACCGCGGACTCGATCATGATCGCGTCCGAGCCGCTCACGCGCGACACCTCGACCTGGCTCGAGTTGTCCGAGTACTCGATGATCTACGCCGACACGCGCTCGGGCCGGCCGGTCGTCGAGGTTCATTATCTCGATTGACGGCGCGCGGCAGGCGGGCCGGGCGGATGATGCGGAGCCGGGTGCAACAGGAGGAATTGAAGGAGAAGGAGCTCATCCGGCGGTATTTCGGCCAGGCGAGCAGCGGATTCTTCGTCGAGGTGGGAGCGAACGAGCCGACGTCGGAGCTCTCCCAGACCTGGCATCTCGAGCAAAGGGGATGGCGCGGCATCCTCCTCGAGCCGAACCGGGAGCTCTACGATGCGATCGTGAGGGAGCGGCCCGGCTCGAAGGCGTACCACGTGGCGTGCAGCTCGCCGGACAAGGTCGGGCTCGCGGAACTGAAGATCCCGTTCATGGCGGACGGAACGATCGACACCGGCAAGGCGGCCCTGGAGGTCGAGATCGATCACGCCGGGTTCGCGAGCTACCGGACGGAGCGCGTACGGGTCATCACGCTCGATTCAGTACTGGAGGAGAACGGCGTCGAAAAAATCGATTTCCTGTCGATCGACGTCGAGGGCACCGAGCTCGACGTGCTGAAGGGCTGCAGCCTGGAACGCTACCGGCCACGACTGATCCTCCTCGAGGACAAGCTGGTCTACCTGAACAAGCACCGCTGGCTGAGGAGTAAGGGCTACCGGCTCGTCAAGAGAACCCTCTTCAACAACTGGTACATCCCCGAGAACGAGCCCTTCGGGCTTACCAGCGCAAAAGAGAAGCTGGTAATGTTCAAGAAGCTCTACCTCACCCTCGCGCCGAGAAAGATCAAGGAATCCTTCAAGATGGGAAACCTGAAGCCGTTGCGGGAGCTCTAGCCCTCCATTTTCGGCATCACGTCCTGCGCACCCAGTGCGCGCTGCAGCTCCTCCTCCTGCTTCGTCTGGCGCCGCCCGCGACGGATGCGCGCCTGGCTGATGAGGCGGGTGAGGTGGTTGTTGGTGCGCGCGAGCGCCTGCAGCAAGTCGTGGCTGACCGCGTTCTGGAACCTGGCGGCGATGCGGTCGGTGCCGTTGAACAACCGGTCAAACGCCGCCTTCTCGATTTCCAGCAGCGTTGCGCGCTCCCGTACCACCGCGCTCATGCTGTGCGGGCGCCCCTCGATCAGCGCGATCACGCCGCATAGGCGGCCGGGTCCGAGGACGCCGACGCGGTGGCGCAGCCCGACCTGCGCAACCGTGACCTCGACCGCTCCCCGGACCACGACGTGGCAGGCGGCGCCCGGCTCGCCCTGCCGGAACAACTGTTGCCCGCGCCCGAGCTCCAGCGCTCCCGCGAGAGCCGCGAATGCTTCGATTTCCGCGGTGCTGAAATTCCGGAACGGCGGCAGCAGCGGGAGGAAGGCGCGATAGTCGTACGAAGGCTGACCCCGTTGAGCCGTTGCCGGGATTGCACGGGATTCGCCGATCGCGGGCGTGCCGCTTTTCAGGGCGTCCCAGGTGATGATCGTGGCATGCAACTCGCGCAGGCGCTGGCACAGCGTGCGCGTGATCCGGGCGTGGATCGTGAACGCCGCGCGGTTGCGTTGCGCCAGCATCATGTGGAAGCCGTCGCGCTCGAGGAAATAGCCGACCGCCGCCTCGCGCGCCACCACAGTCGCCGATCGCAGACCGCTGTCGAGCAACGCCATCTCGCCGATGACGCTGCCCGGCGCGAGCGTGGCGACCCTCGCCTCACCGCCCCCTGGCAGCCGGGTCGTGACGTCCACCGAGCCGCTCTCGAGGATGAAAGCGCTGTCGGCCGGCTGACCCTGCCGCATGAGGCACGCAGCGGGCTCGAACCGCACGCGCTCGCACACGCATAGCACGCCTTCGATCTCGGACGGCGCGAGCCCGTCGAACAGCGGGATGCCCCTGATGATCTCCGCCGCCGTCACCACCCGCATCCTCTCCGCTCGTCCGGCCCTCGATTATCATTAGACCATGAAACGCATGAACTCCGGAATGCCGGACGCGCGCGAGTCCGAGGCGCTCGACCTCCAAGCGTACCTCGAACGCATCGGCTACTCCGGCGGCCTGCAGCCCGTCCGGACCGTGCTGGAGGCGATTCACCTTGCGCACGCGACTCATATCCCGTTCGAGAATCTCGACATCCTGCTCAAGCGCCCGATCTCGCTCGACCTCGCCAGCCTGCAGGCGAAGCTCGTGGCAGGGCGGCGCGGCGGATATTGCTTCGAGCAGAACCTGCTGTTCTCCGCCGTGCTCCAGCGCCTCGGGTTCGCCGTGACGCAACTCGCCGCGCGGGTGATCTACCCCAGCGGACGAAAGCTCCCGCGACCGCATATCGTGCTGCTGGTCGACGTCGAGGGCGCCACCTGGCTCGCGGACGTCGGCTTCGGCCTCGAAGGGCTGCTGCTGCCGGTGCCGTTCGGCGGTGGCCGCGAAGCGCGCCAGTTCGGCTGGACCTACCGCGTCGTCGAAGCGGGCGGAGAATGGACGCTGCAATCGCTGCGGAACGGCTCGTGGACGGACCTGTACGCGTTTCCGCTGGCGCCCCAGCTCGCGGTCGATTTCGAGCCGGCGAATCACTACAGCGCGACGCACCCGGATTCGAGGTTCGTGCGGACGCTTACCGTGCAGTTGCCGACGCCCGAGGTCCGCTACCGGCTCCGCAACCGGGAGCTCCTCCTCGACCGCGGCGGGGTAATCACCCGCCGGGCGCTCGCGGACGATGACGAGTTGCTGGCGGTCCTGGACGCAACGTTCGGGCTGCGCTTTCCCGCCGGCACGCGCTTCGGTTATCGGGAAGACGGCTAGCCGGGCGCGACGTATACTGGCGCGAGCCTGAATAAACGGAGGAGCAAATGAAACGCATCACGTTCGTCAACATGCTCGCGCTGACGTTCGCGGCTCTGGGGCTGTTTCCCGCGCTGGCGCCGGCCCAGGCGTATCCCACCCGGCCGATCCGGATCATCGTTCCCTTCCCGGCCGGGGGCGGCGTGGACTACATCGGGCGCATCGTGGGCAAGGGCCTGTCGGAGCGCCTCGGCCAGCAAGTGCTGGTGGACAACCGTCCCGGCGCCAACGCGATCCTCGGCCTGGAAGCGCTGAAGGCATCGCCGCCCGACGGTTACACCATCGCCGCCGCCTCGGCCGGCCCGCTGGCGGTGAACCCCTTTATCTACTCCAAGCTGCCGCACGACACGCTCAAGGACTTCACCCAGATCGCCAACATGGTGAATTACCCGCTGCTGCTGGTTTCCCACCCGTCGCTGCCGGTGAAGAACGTGAAGGAGCTGATCGCGCTCGCTCGGGCGCGGCCGGGGGAGGTGTCCTACGCGTCACCCGGGGCCGGCAATTCATCGCACCTCGCCGGCGAGCTGTTCAATGCAATGGCCAAGGCGAAAATACTGCATATCCCCTACAAGGGCATGGCGCCCGCGGTGGTGTCCGTCGTGTCCGGCGAGGGCCAGATACTCTATGCCAGCATCCCGCCGATATTGGGGCACGTTCGAGCCGGGCGCGTGCGCGCGCTCGGCGTGGGCAACGCCAAGCGCGTGCCTTCGCTCCCCGAGTTTCCGACCATATCGGAAGCGGGGCTCCCCGGATACGAGGCCTATGCCTGGGCCGGGATGATCGGTCCCGCCAACCTGCCCCGGGACATCGTCCTGCGGCTGAACAAGGAGATCGTCGCCACGCTCAACCAGAAGGACGTGATCGACCGCATGCTTGCGGACGGCACCGTCCCCACCCCTTCGAGCCCCGAAGAATTCGTCGCCTACATGAAATCGGAACTGAAGAAGTGGGGCGAGGTGGTGAAGCTCGCAGGCATCAAGCCGGAGTGACGCTGCGGCGCCGCTAGGCGCCAAAGGTGAAGCGGCTGCCGAGGTTGTTGGCCACGACCCGGTCCGGCATGCGCTGGCGCATGGCTGCGATGAAGTTGGCGCCGGTGCAATGCATGGGGACGATGGCGTCTGGATTCAGCGCTGCGAGCTCATCGACGGAGTGCTGGATATACTCGGGCGGCGCCATGCCGAGGTGAAATCCACCAATCACGGCGTGCAGCTTCGACACGTTGGAGACCTTCATCGCGGTTCTCACCGTGTTGACGATTCCCGTGTGGCCGCACGATGAGATCACCACGAGGCCGCGGCCCTTAACGATGAAGCAGGTGCCATGCTCGTCTGGATGTTCGTCCTGGACCAGCTGGCCCTTGCGCTCCGCATCGGTGAAATGCTCGTAGCGCACTCGCGTGCTGCCGGTGATCTTTTCGAAGGAGGTCCGTTCGATCTGGCCCGTGGTGAACGGGCCTTCGAGCGCCACCGGCGTGCCACAGCATGTCGGCACGACATTCTGCGCGGTCAGCGCCGTGCGGTCGAGCGCGCCCCAGGACACCGCTTCCTTGCCGTCGCGATTCGGCAGCCATTTCTCGCGAAAGATGGTTTCGCCGCCGATGTAAAGAGCCATGTCTCCGCGCATACGCGCGCGATGCTGATTCACAAATCCCACCAGGCCGCCGTAATGGTCACGGTGGCCGTGGCTCAGAATCAGCCCGTTAATCTTCGCCGGGTCAACGCCGAGCAGATCGAAGTTGCGGTTGAGGACCTCTGGCGTAAACCCGAAATCCAGGAGGTATTGCGTCTTGGCCCCGCGATATTCGGACTCGAGGTGGAGCGAAAGGCCCCACTCGCCGGCCAACGTGGTCATCTGACGGCCCGGGATCTCGCCCACGTGCTCGATCCCGACGACCGGGTGAGTGGCCTTCGGAAGAAAGCGCTCGTAATGCGAATCCACCACGACGCGAACCGAGAGCCCATCCACGACCGGCGGCGCGAAGGGCGCCCGTGTATCCAGGTTCAGGCTCATGATTTCCTCTCGTCATCACGGGGGAGCCACTGCAATCCCCCTGCGCCGCGCGCGATCAGCGGACATTCGCTGGGCAATCTATTCCAAAACGCCAGGGCACGGCAAGTGCTGTTGCCAATCGTCGCTTGCTAGACGGCAGCGGTGACGGCGCTACCCATTTCAGTTGTGCTCGCCCTGCCGCCCAAGTCCGGCGTCAGATGCTTCGCTTCCGCGATTACCTTATCCATTGCCGCATCGATCAGCTTCGCCGCCTGCATCGCCTTCGGCTCCCCGCGCTTCCTGCCGAGCCACTCCAGCAGCATCTTCCCCGACATGATCAGCGCGTAGGGATTGGCGATGTTCCTGCCGGCGATGTCCGGCGCGGAGCCGTGCGTCGCCTGCGACATCGCGAGACGCTCGCC
>JBOIEM010000269.1:0-17074 GCA_050741115.1 Burkholderiales bacterium | reverse complement strand
GCGGCATCACGTTCTACATCCTGCTCGCCTATCTCATCGGCTTTCCGGTGGCGAAGCTCCTCGTGTCGCGCTCGGAGACGTACCGGAAAGCGATGGAGGATCTCAAGAAGAAGGGGCACGCGACCATCGGCGGCTTTACGGTCGGCGGCGGTGGCGGCGGCTGGAGCTCCCGCGGCGGCTCGTGGAGCTCGGGCGGCGGTGGATTCTCCGGCGGGGGCGGCAGCTCCGGGGGCGGCGGAGCATCCGGCAGGTGGTAGCTCGGCCGTATCGCCCGACTCCGTTGCTCTCAAATGCAAGCGCCACGGGGCCACAAGCCTTACGTCGGGCGTCGCCTCCGAGCGACATCTCGCGCAGCCCGGGAATACGCCTGCTCGATGCGGATGCATCGTTGCGCGCGGTTCGGCGACGACTTCACGCACGCGAACGTTTCATGGTGCACTCGAGGCGTCATCGTAAGCTCGCCGTAAGTTCGCTGTAAGCCCGGTGTAAGTCGACGTAAGCTGCGCGAAAGTTGTGAAACACTTTGTAAGATTTCCTGCGCGTTGTGAACCATCAGCCCCCGCGAACGTTCGAATCGCGGTTGGCGTCATTGCCAACGCTTTTTCCAATCACGAACGGGAGACTCTGATGAAACGCAAATTGCTTATGGCAGTCGCGCTTGCGAGCGCGTTCGGCCTATCGAACTTCGCGGCATACGCCGATGACGAGAAGAAGGAAACGGAAAAGCCTGAGCTCATCGCGGAGGACGACAAGAAGGAGGTTCCGAAGCCCGAGCTGATCGCCGACAGTCACGAGAAAGAAACGTCGAAGCCCGAGTTCATCGCGTAAGGCGGGTTCCGCCAGTCTCTGGGTAGTACGGGCGCACGGGGTTGCAAGACCCCGGCGCCCGTTTTGTTTTCAGGCAATGGTGACGCGCGCGAACTTGCGCCTGCCGACCTGGATGAGATAGGTGCGCCCGGCGGAAAGCGTCATGGTCTTGTCGCTCACCTTCTCACCGTCAACCTTGACACCCCCCTGCTGAATCAGCCTCGCCGCTTCCGAGGCGCTGCCCGCAAGCTGCGCCTGCTTCACCGCCTGCGTGAGGGTCATCGTCGCCCCGCCCGGCGGTCGAATCGTGACCTCCGGAATGTCCGCAGGCGTCTCATGGTTCCGGAATCGGGCATTGAAGCTCTCCGCCGCAATCCGTGCGGCGTCCCTCCCATGGAAGCGTTCCACGATTTCTCGCGCAAACTCGAATTTCACGTCGCGTGGATTGCCGCCGTGCTCGACGGCCCGCTTCCTCGCCGCTATCGATTGAGACGGCTCGAACGATAGCAGCTCGATGTAGCGCCACATCAGCTTGTCGGAGATCGACATCAGCTTGCCGAAGATCTCGCCGGGCGGCTCGGTGATGCCGATGGTGTTGCCGAGCGACTTCGACATCTTGTTGACGCCGTCCGTCCCCTCCAGCAGCGGCAGGGTGAGAATGCACTGCGGCGGCTGCCCGTGCTCCTTCTGCATCTCGCGCCCCACCAGCAGATTGAACTTCTGGTCGGTGCCGCCGAGCTCGAGCTCCGCCTTGAGCTCGACGGAGTCGTAGCCCTGGACGAGGGGATATAGGAACTCGTGGATCGCGATCGACTCCCGAGCCCGGTAGCGCTGGCCGAAGTCGTCGCGCTCGAGCATGCGCGCCACCGTGTGCTTCGCCGCAAGCCGGATCAGGCCCGCGGCGTTCATCCCGTCCATCCACGACGAGTTGAACACCACCTGGGTGCGGCCGCGGTCGAGGATCTTGAAGACCTGGTCGGTGTAGGTCTTCGCGTTCGCCTGCACCTCCGCGCGCGAGAGCGGCGGCCGCGTTGCGTTCCGGCCCGAGGGGTCGCCGATCATGCCCGTGAAATCGCCGATCACGAACAGGACGTGATGCCCGAGGTCCTGCAGCTGCCGCAGCTTGTTGATGAGCACCGTGTGCCCGAGATGGAGGTCGGGGGCGGTGGGATCGAACCCGGCCTTCACCCGCAACGGCCGTCCCGCCGCGAGCTTCGCGCGCAGCTCCGATTCGACCAGCAGCTCAACCGCGCCGCGCCGGATGATCTCGAGCTGCCCTTCGATGGAAATCATGGCGCGGGACGGCCGGAACCGTGCGCTATTTCACTATGCAATATCACGTTTGCCGCGGCGGGCGATTCTGTTAATCTGGCCGCACCTCAAAAAACCTTCGGGAAATCATGCAGCAAGAGAACGGCGTGATTGTAGCAGCCCGCGGCAGGGTTGTCGGGCGCGAGTCCGCCATGCTCCTCGCGCGGCGCGTCGCGGGCTCCAGGCTGTGCCGCGCGGCGGCGGCGGTGATATTGCCCTTCTTCGGCGTCGTGGCGGCGTTCGGCATCGCTCCGGACACCGTGACGGAGCCGCTCAAGCAAACGCCGGTCGTGCTGGAGCTGGCGCTACCGGTCGCCGGCTCCGGGGACGCCGCGGTCGAGGGTTACTGGCGCGAAGAGCGCGTACTGCACGGTGACACGCTCGCGACCTTGCTGGCACGCCTCGGCGCCGATGACCCGGAGGCACTGCGGCATCTGCGCGCCACGCGCTCGGCGCGGGCCCTCCATCAGCCGGCAGCGGGCAGGACGGCACGTGCGCAGATCACCACGGAAGGGCGGCTGCTCGAGCTGCACTACCGCAATGGGGCCAACGTCCTCATCGTGGAGCGCCGCGGCGACGGCATCAGCGTCGCGGAGCATCCGGCCGAGCTCGAGCGGCGCGTGCTGATGAAATCCGCCGAAATCCGCACGTCGCTTTTCTCCGCGAGCGACGCGGCCGGCCTCTCCGACGCGATCGCGATGCAGCTCGCCGACATCTTTTCCACCGACATCGACTTTCACCGCGACCTGCGGCGCGGCGACCGGTTCTCGGTGGTCTACGAGATGTTCTACGACCGCGGCGAGCCGGCGCGCGCGGGCCGCGTGCTGGCCGCGGAATTCATCAACGTCGGCCGCCTCTACCGCGCGGTCTACTTCCAGTACGACAAGAACCGGGGCGGCTATTACACGCCCGACGGCAGGAACATCCGCAAGGCGTTCCTGCGCTCCCCGCTCGAGTACTCGCGCATTTCATCCGGCTTCACCAGCTCGCGTTACCACCCGATCCTCGGCCAGTGGCGCGCGCATAAGGGAATCGACTATGCCGCACCTCACGGCACCCGTGTCCGGGCCACCGGCGACGGCGTCGTCGAGTTCGTGGGCCGCGATCATCACGGCTACGGCAACCTGGTGGTGCTGCGCCATCAGTCCGGTTACACCACGTGGTACGGCCATCTCTCGGGAATCGCCAAGGGCCTGCGCAAGGGCGTGCGCGTTTCCCAGAGCGAGACGATCGGCTATGTGGGCGCGACCGGCCTCGCCACCGGCCCCCACCTCCACTACGAGTTCCGCATCAACAACGTCCACCAGAATCCCCTGCGCGTGGTCATGCCCGCCGCGCCTCCGCTCAGCGCCGAGCTGAAGCCCGCGTTCGTGGCGCAGGTCGAGCCCGTGGTCCAGCAGCTGAAGCTCCTGCGCAGCACCCATCTCGCCCGGCTCGACTGAGGATCACTCACCCCCCGGTGTCCGAGCTCTATATAGGAGTGATGTCGGGCACGAGCCTCGACGGTGTTGACGCAGTCCTCGCCGCCGCGCGCGGCAAGCAGTTCCGGCTCCGGGCAAGCGTTCATCTCCCGTACCTTTCGCAGCTGCGTTCGCGCCTGCTTGCCTTGCAGCAGACGGGCGACGACGAGCTGCACCGCTCCGCCCTCCTCGCCAACGAGCTGTCCGACCTCTATGCGCGCGCGGTGGGCCGGCTGCTCGCCCGGGCCAGGGTCGCCGGGCGCGACGTTGCCGCAATCGGCTGCCATGGGCAGACCGTGCGGCATCGTCCCCGTGACGGCTACACGTTGCAGCTCGTCAACGGCGCGCGGCTGGCGGAGCGCTCCGGCATCACCGTCGTATGCGATTTCCGCAGCCGCGACGTCGCGGCGGGCGGCGAAGGCGCGCCGCTCGTGCCCGCGTTCCATCGCGCGATGTTCGGGGCCGCGCGCCGCTCCCGCGTCATCGTAAACGTCGGCGGCATCGCCAACGTGACGTCGCTCCCGGCGCGCGGCGCCGTGACCGGCTTCGATTGCGGGCCCGGCAACAGCCTGCTGGACGCGTGGATCCGGGAAAAGCGCCGCAAGCGCTTCGACGCACACGGCAGATGGGCCGCGAGCGGCCGTGTCATCCCGCCTTTGCTGATGAAACTTCTGGCGCACCCCTTCCTTCGCCGCCGGCCGCCGAAAAGCACCGGGCGCGAGGAGTTCAACCTGCGGTGGGTGAAACGTGCGCTTTCGGGACGCGAGCGGGCGGCGGACGTGCAGGCGACGCTCACCGAGCTGACCGCGCTTACGATCGCCCGCGCGGTTCGGACGCACGCCGCCCGCGCCCGTGAGGTCTATGTCTGCGGCGGCGGCGCGCGCAACCGCGCCCTGCTTTCACGCCTCGCCGCCGCGCTGCCGGGCAAACAGGTCACGACGACCGCCGCGCTCGGTATCGAACCGGAGCACGTCGAGGCGCTCGCCTTCGCCTGGTTTGCGCGCCAGACGCTCAGGCGCAGGCCGGGGAATCTCCCTGCGGTGACGGGCGCCCGCGGCCCGCGCGTGCTCGGAGCGATTTATTCTCGATGAGGCGTGACGGGTGACTGGTGATTGGGACTGGTGACGGGTCTTTGGAAGCTCCCCAAACAAAAAAGGCGGCAGCGCCGCCTTTTTGCTTGGTTGCAGATCGTTCTACGCAGAGAACGACGATCCGCAACCGCAGGTGGAAGTCGCATTCGGGTTCTTGATCACGAACTGCTCGCCCTCCGCGTTCTGCTGGTAGTCGATTTCCGCGCCGGCCAGATACTGCAGGCTCATGGGATCGATCAGCAACAGCACGCCGCCCTTTTCCAGTCGGGTATCGTCGTCGCCCGCCTCCTCGTCGAAGGTGAATCCGTACTGGAAGCCGGAGCAGCCGCCCCCCTGCACGAAGACGCGCAGCTTGAGGTTGGGATTGCCCTCGTCGTCGATCAGCCGCTTCACCTTGGCCGCCGCGGCATCGGTGAACACCAGCGGATGCGGATTGAGCGTGTTCTCGGTCACAGTATTCATTTGAAACTCCTGCGTCAAACAGACGCCGTGAAACTCATTTTACTCCACCGCGGCCGGCTTCAGCTTGACCACGGTTTCGGACTTGTCCCCGCTCTCGTATACCAGCCTGCCCTGCACCACCGCGCCCAGTTGGATCTCCAGCGTCTTGTAATGCACATCCCCTGTGACACTCGCCTTGGGCTGCAGTTCAACGTATTCGGCGGCGTGCACCGGTCCGACCACGGTCCCGTTGATCACCACGTGCGAGACGCGGATCTCGCCCTCGATCTGCGCCTGCTCGGAGAGTACCAGGGTACCGGCCTTGCCTTCGGCCGCGATCACGTCGCCGCGCACGCGCCCGTCCACGCGCAGGCCGCCCGAGAAGATGATGCTGCCCTCGATGGTCGTGCCGGCGCCGATCAGGCACTCGATGTTGTTGTGGGGCTTGCTGCCGCCCTTGCCGCCGAACATTCCGGAATCCTCAGGAAACGCTCACCGATCGCGATAGTTTAGGCGTTATGGAGCCGGATTCAAAGACCCGCACCTGCAGGCTTCTGACGACGGTCCCGGGCGCCACCTTGAACGTGCCCTCCACGCGCTGGAAGAACTTGAAGCTCACCTGGTATTCCTTGGCGCTCTTCTGCTCCTCGAGCGGCAGCGTGACGACGAACTTGCGGTCGCCCTGCTCGAGGTTAACCACGAACTGCAGCGTGCCCTGGAACTCCTTCACGCGCTGCCCGCTTTGCACGAGCAGAAAGCGGTAGCGGTACTCGCCGGGCAGCGAATCCGGCTGCACCCGAAAGCGGTTGATGCTGAGCCCCATCTCCTTTTCGCCGGACGCCATCAGCGACTGGAACAGCGCGAGGTCCTCCTTCAACGCGGCGTTTTCCTCGGACAGCAATTTCACCTGCCGGCCGAGGTCGCCGTAGGTGGCCCGATCGATCTGCAGCTGCCGCTCGGCGGCGGCCACCTGCGTCCGTAACTCGAGGATCCGGGAATCGCGTCCCTGGATCT
This sequence comes from Burkholderiales bacterium, assembly GCA_050741115.1. Classification (GTDB taxonomy): domain Bacteria; phylum Pseudomonadota; class Gammaproteobacteria; order Burkholderiales; family SG8-41; genus SG8-41. The sequence goes on along the minus strand of JBOIEM010000269.1, from coordinate 10,950 downwards.
CCTCGCCCATCCGGGCGATCACGCTTTGGGCTTCGCTCTGGCGGAAGCCCGCGAGCTCCATTCCGTATTCGTACGTGGTAAAGCCCACGCCGACCACCAGCCCGCCGAGAGTGATGAAGCCGATCCAGCGCCAGTACCACGGCACGTGCGCGCGCACCGCCACCCGCGGCGCGAAGATCCCGAATCGGCGCTTGAGCGTGCGGAAGAGTTCAGCCATCAGGAAGGAGCCCCCGCTATGGCAGCAAGGCGAGCTGCCCGAGCCCGGTCGCCTCCGGCAACCCGAACATGATATTCATATTCTGCACCGCCTGGCCCGACGCGCCCTTCACCAGATTGTCGATGACGGACAATACTACCGCGATTTCGCCGCCGTGCGGCTGGTGCACGGCGATGCGGCAGGTGTTCGCGCCGCGCACCGAGCGCGTGTCGGGATGACTGCCAGCCGGCATGACATCCACGAACGCCTCGCCTGCATAGCGGCTCTCGTACAGCGCCTGCAGGTCGGACCCGGCCGTGAGCCGCGCATAGAGCGTCGCGTGAATGCCGCGGATCATGGGCGCGAGGTGCGGCACGAACACGAGGTTGACCGCGCGCCCGGCAGCCCGCGCGAGTCCCTGCGCGATCTCCGGGTGGTGGCGGTGCCCCGGCACGCCGTAGGCCCTGAAGTTGTCGGAAGCCTCGGCGAGCAGCGTGTGCACTTCCGCCCTGCGCCCGGCGCCGGAGACGCCGGACTTCGCGTCGGCGATGAGGTGATCGAGGTCGGCGATGCCGGACTCGATGAGCGGCAGGAATCCCAACTGCACCGCCGTCGGATAGCAGCCCGGGTTGGCGACGATGCGCGCTTCGCGGATGCGCTCGCGGTTCACTTCCGGCAGCCCGTAGACGGCCTCCGCCACCAGCTCCGGGCAGGCGTGCTTGACGCCGTACCACTGCTCCCACAGCGCGACATCCCGGATGCGGAAGTCGGCGGCGATGTCGACGACGCGCACTCCGGAGTCCACCAGTGCCCGCGCCTGCTCCATCGCGACGCCGTTGGGCGTCGCGAAAAAAACCACGTCGCAGGCGGAAAGCTGCGCCTTCGCGGGATCGGAGAACTTGAGCGCCAACCGGCCGCGCAGGTTGGGAAAGAGCTCCGCCACCCCCGTCCCCGCCTCCTTGCGCGAGGTGATGGCGGCGAGCTCGCACTGCGGGTGCTGGGCGAGCAGGCGCAGGAGCTCGACCCCGGTGTAACCGGTGCCGCCCACGATGCCCGTCCTGATGCCGTTCTTCGCCATGGTTTCCCGGCCCACAGACGACAAAGCCGCCCGCAGGCGGCTTCGACTGCGAACAAATAATTCTACCGCTTCGAGTACTGCTTGCGCCGGCGCGCCTTGTGCAGGCCCACTTTCTTGCGCTCGACCGCGCGCGCGTCGCGCGTCACCAGCCCCGCCTTCTTGAGCGCGGGCTTCAACGCGGCGTCGTACTCGATCAGCGCGCGCGTGATGCCGTGCCGCACGGCGCCGGCCTGTCCCGACTCCCCGCCCCCGTCGACGTTGACCATGATGTCGAAGCTCGACGCGGTCTTCGTCACCTCCAGCGGCTGGCGCACGACCATGCGCCCGGTCTCGCGCGAGAAGAACTCGTCGACCGGCCGCCCGTTGACGGTGATCGCGCCCTTGCCGGGCCGGATGAACACGCGGGCCACCGCGGTCTTGCGGCGGCCGGTGCCGTAATGGTGTTGCCGTTCCAGTGCCATGGTGCCCCTAGATCTTCAGATGCTGCGGTTGTTGCGCCGAGTGCGGGTGGCTCGCGCCCGCGTACACCTTCATCTTTTTCAGCATCGCGTAGCCGAGCGGGCCCTTGGGCAGCATGCCCTTGACCGCGAGCTTCAACACTCGCTCCGGCTGGCGCGCATGCAGGTGGGCAAAGCTCTCACTGTGGATGCCGCCGGGATAGGTGGTGTGCCGGTGGTAGAGCTTGTTCTGCCCTTTTCTCCCGGTCACGCGCAGCTTATCGGCATTGACTACGACGATATAATCACCGGTGTCCACGTGCGGCGTGAATTCCGGCTTGTGCTTGCCGCGCAACCGCCGGGCGATCTCGGAGGCAAGCCGGCCGAGCACCTTGCCGGAGGCGTCCACGACATACCACCCGCGCTGGACCGCGTCCGGCTTTGCGGTATACGTATTCATCGCGCTGCAGCCTTCGCTGGAAAGGGGCGAATTCTATTGGAAATCAGTCGTCTGTGTCAAACTCTGACTTATGGAATGGCTCATCACCAAGACGATCGCCGCCCTGCTGGAACCGCTGGGCATAGTACTCATCATTCTGCTCGGCGGGGCGGCGGTGGCGTGGACCCGGCCGCTGGCGGCGTGGCGGCCGGTCGTGCTCGCGTTCGTCGTGCTCTATCCCCTGTCCACCCATTACGTCGCCGACCAGCTGCTGTGGTTGCTCGAGCCTGCGCCGCGCGACCCGGCCGCCGACACCAGCGGGCAGGCGATCGTGGTGCTGGGCGGCGGCACCTATTTCTCCGCGCCCGAGTACGGCGTGGACACGGTCAAGGCGCCGGTGCTGGCGCGATTGCGCTACGCCGCGCACCTGCATCGCGCGCTCGGCAAGCCGCTGCTCGCCTCCGGCGGCGCCCCGGAGGGCAATCCCGTCCCCGAAGCGCAGCTGATGAGGCACGTGCTGCAGCAGGACTTCCGGGTTCCGGTGCAGTGGATCGAGGAGGGCTCGCGCAACACCTTCGAGAACGCGCTGATGAGCGCCGCCGTGCTGAATCCCGTCGGCGTCCAGCGGATCTATCTCGTCACCCATGCCTGGCACATGCGCCGCGCGCGCGTCGCCTTCGAGCACGCGGGATTCACCGTCATCCCGGCGCCGACCGGGTTCGCCACGCGCTTCAGGCTGACCCTGATCGATTTCCTGCCGGACGCCCGTGCGCTCGACGACAGCGGCATCTTCTTCCGCGAAGGGGTCGGGATCGGCTGGTACCACCTGCGGGCCTTCGTCGGCCGTTGGACCCGATAGCGAACCGCCGGCAATTGCGATGAAAGTCCGCATCAAGTGGATCGAGAACGTCGCCTTCGTCGGCGAGTCCGAAAGCGGGCACGCGCTGGTGATGGACGGGGCGCCCGAGGGCGGCGGGCGCAATCTCGGGCCGCGGCCGATGGAGACGGTGCTGATCGGCACCGGCGGCTGCACCGCCTATGACGTGGTGCACATCCTGCGGAAAGCCCGCGCCGCCGTCATCGATTGCGTGGTGGAGATCGCGGCCGAGCGCGCGCAGGAGGATCCCAAGGTGTTCACGCGGATCCATTTCCACTTCATCGTCACCGGCAGGGGACTCAAGCGCGAGCAGGTTGAGCGCGCGATCCATCTATCCGCGGAGAAGTACTGCTCGGCCTCGATCATGCTCGGCAAGACCGCCGCGATCACGCACGACTTCGAACTTCGAGAAGCGTGACGCGTCAGATCCAGTAAGCGGTTTCCGTCATCACCTTCGACGACAGTCGCATCGCGCGTTTCGCGGGCTCCGGCAACTCTCCGCCGCCGTGCGTGATGGCGCTCGTGGCGTGACGGGCCTCGTCTTCCTTCATTTTCTCCAGCACCGCGCGGCTTTTCCGGTCGGCCGTGGGCAGCCGCTGCAGGTGCCGTTCGAGGTGCGTCACCACCTGGCGCTCGGTTTCCGCGAGGAATCCGAGGTTCCAGCGGTCGCCGAGCAGCCCCGCGAGTGCGCCGATCGCGAACGAGCCCGCGTACCACGCCGGGTTGAGCAGGCTCTTGCGACCGCCCAGCGCCTCGATCCGGCGCTCGGTCCACGCCAGGTGCTCGGTCTCCTCCTGCGCCGCGCGCTCGAGCGCCGCCCGCGCGCGCGGATTTTTCGCGGTCAGCGCCTGGCCCTGGTAGAGCGCCTGCGCGCAGATCTCCCCGGTGTGATTGACGCGCATCAGCGCCGCCGCGTGCAAGCGGCTCTCCCCGGGCAACTCGGCCTCGGCGAGTTCGTCTCCCGGCACCGGGCGCAGAGACTGCGCCGGCGCGAACACCGTGCGCAGCCCCCGGTCGAAGGCGACGATCAGTTCATCGAGCGTGGGCGGCATGCGCACATTGTGCCAGATCGGCGGCGGAGCGAGCCATCATGCAGCATCGCCAAAGAGACGCCCGAGCTCCGCGCCGGGGTCGGCCGAGCGCATGAAGGCTTCCCCTACCAGGAAGCAGCCGATCCCCCGGGCGAGCAGCGTCCGCACGTGCTCGCGCCCGAGGATCCCGCTTTCGGTGACGACGATACGGTCGGGCGGGATGCGGTCGAGCAGATCGAGCGTCGTCTCCAGCCGGGTCTCGAAGGTGCGAAGGTCACGGTTGTTGATGCCGATGAGGGGTGTCTCGAGAGCAAGGGCGCGCTCGAGCTCCGCCGCGTCGTGTGCCTCGACCAGCACCCCCATCCCGAGCTCGTGCGCGATCTGCTCCAGTTCCCGCATGCGCGCGGACTCGAGCACGGCGACGATCAGCAGGACGCAATCCGCGCCCGCGGCGCGCGCTTCGTACACCTGATACGGCTCGAGCGTGAAGTCCTTGCGCAGCACCGGCAGCGTGCAGGCGGCGCGCGCCTGCCGCAGATGCTCGAGCGTGCCCTGGAAAAACGTTTCGTCGGTGAGCACCGACAGGCAGGCCGCGCCGTGGCGCGCGTAGCTCGCGGCGAGCGCCGCCGGATCGAATTCTTCTCGCAGCACGCCGCGGCTGGGACTCGCTTTCTTGATCTCGGCGATGACCGCCGGCCTGCCCGCGGCGACCCGGGCGCGGAGCGCTCCGGCGAAATCGCGGGCCGGCGCTGCACGCCCGGCCTCGGCGCGCAGCGCCGCGAGCGGCTTCACGCCCTTGGCGCGAGCGACCTCTTCGGTCTTGACCGTGACGATGCGGCTCAGGATTTCAGCCACTGGCCTGCGACCGGGTAAAGCCGACGAAGGCATCGAGCTTCTTGCGCGCGGCGCCGCTGGCGATCACCTCCAGCGCCTTCTGCAGGCCTCCGGCCAGGGTGGGCGCCAGCCCCGCCACATAGATGCCGGCGCCGGCGTTCAGCGCCACGATGTCGCGCGCCGCGCCCGCCTCGTTGGCGAGGGCCGACAGCACCATCGCTTTCGATTGCTCAACACCGTCCACCTTGATCGCGGCGGCATCCTGCGTCTTCAAGCCGAAATCCTGCGGCGCGATGTGGTACTCGCCGACATTGTTATCCTTGAGCTCGCCGACCAGGGTCGGGCCGGAAAGCGAGATTTCGTCCATCCCTTCCATCCCGTACACGATCATCACGTGCCGGGCTCCGAGCCGCTGAAGGACGCGCGCCTGGATGCCGACGAGATCGGGGTGAAACACGCCCATCAGCTGCCGTCCCGCCCCGGCCGGATTGGTGAGTGGCCCCAGGATATTGAAGATGGTCTTCACGCCCAGCTCGCGCCGCACCGGCGCGGCGTGCTTCATCGCGGCGTGATGGTTGGGCGCGAACATGAAGCCGATGCCGGTCGCATCGATGCAGCGGCCGACCTGGTCGGGCTTGAGATTGATATTGGCGCCGAGCGCCTCCAGCACGTCGGCGCTTCCCGACTTGCTCGACACCGAGCGGTTGCCGTGCTTGGCGACCCGCCCGCCGGCCGCGGCGCAGACGAAGCTCGCCGCGGTCGAGATGTTGAACGAGTGCGCCCCGTCTCCCCCGGTGCCGACGATGTCGACCAGGTTGTCGGGGTCGTTGACCGCAACCTTGGCGGCGAATTCCCGCATGACTTCCGCGGCCGCGGCGATTTCGCCGATGGTCTCCTTCTTGACCCTCAGGCCGATGATGATCGCCGCGATCAGCTGCGGAGAGACCTGCCCGCTCATGATCGAGCGCATGAGCGAGAGCATCTCCTCGCGGAAGATTTCGCGATGCTCGATGACGCGGGAAAGCGCTTCCTGCGGTGTCATGGCTGGCCTCGCTTCAGAAAATTCCTCAGCAGCTCGCGGCCGTGCTCGGTCAGGATGGATTCGGGGTGGAACTGCACGCCCTCGACCGCCAGCTCCTTGTGGCGCACGCCCATGATCTCGCCATCGTCGCTCCAGGCGCTGACCTCCAGGCAATCGGGCAGGCTCGCCCGCTCGATGGCGAGCGAATGATAGCGCGTCGCGGTGAACGCGTCCGGCAGCCCGCGGAACACCCCGCGCCCGTCGTGGTGTATGGCGCAGGTCTTGCCGTGCATGAGTCGCTTGGCGTGCACGATCCTGCCGCCCAGCGCCTGCCCGATCGCCTGGTGGCCGAGGCACACACCCAGAATCGGGATCTCTCCCGCGAAATGCTTCACCAGCGGGACCGAAATTCCGGCCTCGTTCGGCGTGCACGGGCCGGGGGAAATCACGATGTGCGCGGGCCGCAGCCGCTTCATGCCTTCGAGCGTGATCTCGTCGTTGCGCAGCACCTGCACCTCTTCACCGATCTCGCCGAAGTACTGCACCAGGTTGTAGGTGAAGGAATCGTAGTTATCGATCATCAGCAGCATGAGAGGCCTGGCTTTCGAGCGGCGTGACGGAAAAAGTGCGCGGGCATTCACCTTGCTTGTGCAACCGATGCATCTCCTCGTATGCCGCTTCGAGGTGGCGGGTAAACCGCGCGGTGTCGAACAGCGGATACGAGAGCCGGTTGCGGGCAAGCTTGTCCCGGATGCGGCGCAGCCGCTCGGGCTCCCGCACGAGCGCTATCGCGAGCGCCTCGTACTCCTCGAGGGACTGCGTGACCAGCTCGGGCAGCCCGACGGCGTGAAGTAAACTTCCGGCCATTCGCGCCGCGAACGCTGCGCCCGCGCAGGTCACCAAAGGCAAACCCGCCCACAGAGCATCGCTTGCCGTCGTGCCCGCGTTAAACGGCAGTGTGTCCAAAAACAAATCCGCAAGGCGATACCTTGCCAGGTAATCCTGCACCTTGACTCTCTTGGCAAAAACCAGCCGCCCGGGTTCGACCCCGCGGCTTTTCGCTTCGCGCCGGAGATTGAGTGCCACGGTGTCGCTGTCCTTCAGCAGCCACAGCACGCTGCCCTGCACCTGGTCCAGCAGCCGCATCCAAACATCGAACACGCGCGGGTTGATCTTGTAGGTGTTATTGAACGAACAGAACACAAATCCTTTATCCGGCAAGCCCGCCTCGCCGCGCGACGGCGTGTAATCGGCGATAGGCCGCTTGGAGTCATTTGCCTGAAACGTGTCGGGAAGATAAACCACCTTCTCTGCATAGTGAACGTGAAGATCTTCAGGTATCACGACGCGGTCGGCCAGGATGTAGTCGATGTGGTCCGATCCCAATGTCCCAGGATAGCCGAGGTAGTTGACCTGGACCGGCGCGGGCCGCAAGGCCAATATCCCCATACGGGCAGATTGCGTGTACCCCATCAGGTCAACCGCAATCTCGACCTCAAGTTCACGCATCAGGCGGGCCACTTCCGCATCACTTCGATTGCGAACATCGACAAAATGTTCCAGGGCGCCCTCGAGGCGGGTTTGCATCTCGCTTTGATCATCAGCGCCGAACGATACGGCTATCGTCTCAAACCGGCTTCGATCATGATGCTCAAACATCCCCGCAAGCAAAAAAGAAGTAGCATGCGCCCGAAAATCAGCCGAGAGATAAGCCAGACGAATGCGGTCGTGGCGGTAACGCTCCCCGCGCCACAGCGGTTGCGAAGCCGCGGGGTATTTGTCGGCGGCGAATATCCGCGAACATTGCAACTGATCGGCCGCCGAATCCGACAGGGAGAGAAAGTGGAACGGCGTAGCGGCGCGCTTGCCCGCCCTCACCTTACCCACAATGCTGTCGGTCGTCTCTTCGTACGAGTACCAGTCGCACAGATTCTGCGGAGCGCGGAAAATGGAACTCAGCGCATATGGAAAAGCATAAGGAAAATCGGGCCGGAAACCGACCGCGCGCTCGAAACTGGCCAACGCCTCCTCGAAGCGCTTGAGTTCCGAGAGCGCGACGCCGCGATTGAACAGCGCTTCAAGATAATCCGGCTTGAGCGCAATCGCTCGCTCGTAGCACTCCAAGGCGTCCTTGTAGCGGCAGAGATCCGCCAACACGTTGCCGCGGTTGTTGAAGGCGATAGGATCATCGGGAACGAGCGTAATGGCACGGTCATAGCTTTCGATGGCCTCCCGATGCCGCCCGAGCTCCGCCAGCACATTGGCACGATTGAACAGCGCTCTTGCGTCATGAGGCGTGGTGGCGAGCGCCCGGTCGTAGCTCGCCAGGGCCTCCTCGTGGCGACCGAGTCCCGAAAGCACCATGCCGCGGTTGAAATACGCATCCGGATATTCACGATTGAGAGTGAGCGCCCGGTCGTAGCTCTCCAGCGCCTCATCGAAGCGCTTCAGCTCGGCCAGCGCGATGCCGCGGTTATTCAGGATCACCGGGTCATCGGGCTTCAGCGCATTTGCGCGGTCGTAGCTCTCCAGCGCCTCTTCGAAACGCTTCAGTTCCGTCAGCACGATGCCGCGGTTGTAGAGCGCGCCGACCTGGAAGGGATCAACCTCCAGCGACATCCCGAACAGTCGTTCCGCCTCCGCCGGATTCCGGCGCTGGGCATGGAGGGTTCCCAGCATCGTCAGGGCCGTGGCGTGCCGCGGTTCCATCCGGAGAACCTGCCGGTAAAGCGCCTCGGCTTCGTCGAGCCTCCCGGCCTGGTGCAATGCCACCCCGCGCGCGACGAGGCCCTGCCGCCGCTCCCCGCTCATGGCCGCCGGCTCACCCTCAGTCGAGCCGGGTGTCGAGCCCGGACTCGGCCATCTCCGCCGCGCGCAGCAGCGCTCTCGCCTTGTTCTGCGTCTCCTGCCATTCCGCCTCCGGCTGCGAATCGGCCACGATGCCCCCGCCCGCCTGCACGTAGAGCGTGCCATTGCGGATCACCGCGGTGCGCAGGGCGATCGCGACGTCCATGTTGCCGTGGAAGCCGAGGTAGCCGACCGCCCCTGCGTAGATGCCGCGCTTCACCGGCTCCAGCTCGTCGATGATTTCCATCGCCCGCACCTTGGGCGCGCCGGAAACGGTCCCCGCGGGAAAGGTCGCGCGCAGCACGTCAACGGCGTTGAGGCCGGGCTTGAGCTTGCCTTCGACGTTCGACACGATGTGCATCACGTGCGAATAGCGCTCGACCACCATGCGCTCGGTCACGCGGACGCTGCCGGTGCGCGCGACGCGGCCCACGTCGTTGCGCCCCAGGTCCACCAGCATGATGTGCTCGGCGCGCTCCTTCTCGTCGGCCAGCAGCTCCTGCTCGAGCGCGGCGTCTTCCGCGGGCGTCGCCCCCCGGCGGCGGGTGCCGGCAATCGGCCGCACCGTTACCGCGTCGCCCTCGAGCCGCGCCAGGATCTCGGGCGAGGCCCCGACCACGTGGAAATCCCCCAGGTCGAAGTAATACATGTAGGGCGAAGGATTGATCGTGCGCAGCGCCCGGTAGAGCGCGAGCGGCGTCGCGCCATACGGCTTCACCATGCGCTGCGAGGGCACCACCTGCATGATGTCGCCCTCGAAGATGTAGCGCTTCGCCCGCTCGACCGCGGCGTGATAGGCGGCCTGGCCGAAGCCCGAGACCGCAGGCTGCGACGCGCCGCGCACGTCGGCCGGGATCGCCACCGGCTCGCGCAGCCGGACGAGCAGCTCCCGCAGCCGCGCGTGCGCCGCCTGGAACGCGCCGGGCCGGCCCGGCTCGGCATAGACCACCAGCGTAAGCTTGCCCGACAGGTTGTCGACGATCGCGATTTCCTCGGACACCATCAGCAGGATGTCGGGTGTCCCGAGTTCGTCGGGCTTGCGCACGCCCGCGAGCCGCCGCTCGATGTAGCGCACGGTGTCGTAGCCGAAGTAGCCGACGAGACCGCCGCAGAAGCGCGGCAGGGTCGCGTCCTGCACGACTTTGAAGCGCGCGAGATAGTCGCTGACGTAGCTGAGCGGGTCCGCGACCCGTTGCTCGCTCATCACCCGCGCGCCGCGGATTTCCGCGCAGAGCTCGCCGCGCACCTCGAGCCGCGTCTCGGCCGGCAGCCCGATGAACGAATAGCGTCCGAAGCGCTCCCCGCCCACCACCGACTCCAGGAGGTAGGTATGGGGCCGGTTGGCGAGCTTGAGGTAGATGGAAAGCGGCGTGTCGAGATCGGCGAACGTCTCGAGCACCACGGGGACCCGGTTGTAGCCCGCCTGGGCGAGGCGGGCGAACTCGGCTTCAGTCATACATCACTCCACGAAAACGGACAGCGTTCGAAAAACACGGGCGCGCGGCGCGCGCCGGGGCCTGGCTAGCTGCGCCAGCGGCGCCAAAGGAGGGCCGCCTGCCTTTCGGTTCCGTGATCCGCGGTGTGCATGACCATGCTATTTACTATGCTTTTTGAATCAGCCGGGTAGCTTCGATGAGCGACGCTACTATAGCATCAACGTCGAGCTCGCGCACATCCCGGCCCTCGTTGTAGCCGTAATCGACGCAGAAGACGGGGCAGCCGGCGGCGCGCGCCGCCTCGACGTCGTTCGCGGAATCGCCGATCATCAGCATGTCCCGCGCAGCGATGCCGAAGCCGCGGCAGGCGTGCAGCAGCGGCTGCGGGTCCGGCTTCCTCTGCGGCAGCGTGTCGCCGGCAATGACCTGCTCGAAGCAGCGCGCGAGCCCGAGCTGTTCGAGCAGCGCAAGCGTGAAACGCTCGGCCTTGTTGGTCACGCAGGCGAGCGGCAGCCGCATGGCGCGGAGCCGCTCCAGACCCTCGCGCACGCCCGGAAAGATCACGGTATGCCGGCCGTTCACCTCCGCGTAGCAGCGCTCGAACACCGGGAGCGCGCGCTCGAGCAGTCCGCCGTCCACGCGGCCCTCGAGGCCGCCGGCAAGCGCGCGCTCGACGAGCTTCGGTATCCCCTTCCCGACGAAGGTGCGTATGAGCGCCGGCTCGAGCGGGGGCCGGCCGAGCTCGCGCAGCATC
>JBOIEM010000268.1:0-19945 GCA_050741115.1 Burkholderiales bacterium | reverse complement strand
ACCGTTGCCATCTTTTGACCCCAGGATTGAGGAATGAGCTATCAGGATTGAGTAAAACCGATCGCTCGATCCTCAATCCTCGATCCTCGATCCTTATTCAAGCACCTTCGCCACCACTCCGGCCCCTACCGTCTTGCCGCCCTCGCGGATCGCAAAGCGCAGCCCCTCCTCCATCGCGATCGGCTGGATGAGGGTGACCGTGATCGTCACATTGTCCCCCGGCATCACCATCTCGGTGCCCTTGGCGAGCTCCAGGCTCCCGGTCACATCGGTGGTGCGAAAGTAGAACTGCGGCCGGTAGCCGTTGAAGAAGGGCGTGTGCCGCCCGCCCTCCTCCTTGGAGAGCACGTAGATCTCGGCGGTGAACTTGGTGTGGGGGGTGATCGTCGCAGGCTTCGCCAGCACCTGCCCGCGCTCCACCTCTTCGCGCTTGGTGCCGCGCAGCAGGATCCCCACGTTGTCCCCCGCCTGCCCCTCATCGAGGAGCTTTCTGAACATCTCCACCCCCGTGCACACCGTCTTCTGCGTGGGCTTCAGCCCCACGATCTCGATCTCTTCCCCCACCTTGACGATGCCGCGCTCCACCCGCCCCGTGACCACCGTGCCCCGCCCCGAGATCGAGAACACGTCCTCCACCGGCATCAGAAACGGCTTGTCGATCACGCGCTTGGGCTGCGGGATGTAGGAGTCCAGCGCTTCCGCCAGCTTCAGTATCGCCCCCTCCCCCAGATCGCCCTTGTCCCCCTCCATCGCCTTCAAGGCCGAGCCGATGATGATCGGGGTCTTGTCCCCGGGAAACTCATATTTGGAGAGGAGCTCGCGCACCTCCACCTCTACGAGCTCCAAGAGCTCCTTGTCATCGACCATGTCCGCCTTGTTCATGAACACCACGATGTAGGGCACCCCCACCTGGCGCGCGAGCAGGATGTGCTCCCGGGTCTGGGGCATCGGACCGTCGGCGGCGGACACCACCAGAATGGCGCCATCCATCTGCGCCGCACCCGTGATCATGTTCTTGATGTAGTCGGCGTGCCCCGGACAGTCCACGTGCGCGTAGTGACGCTTCGCCGTCTGATACTCCACGTGCGCGGTATTGATCGTGATGCCCCGGGCCTTCTCCTCCGGGGCCGAGTCAATCTGCTCGTAGGTCTTCACCTCGCCGCCGAACTTCTTCGACAGAATCATCGTCATCGCCGCCGTCAGCGTCGTCTTCCCGTGATCCACGTGCCCAATCGTCCCCACGTTCACGTGCGGCTTGGTGCGCTCGAATTTGCTCTTGGCCATTTTGCTGCTCCGTCTTCGCTGGATCTGGTGCCCACGGCGCGGATTGAACGCGCGACCTCTCCCTTACCAAGGGAGTGCTCTACCACTGAGCTACATGGGCCTGCCGCTTCAAAGTTCTGCCCGCCCGCGCCTTTGCCGCCCGACCTTCCCGAATCGTCCGGATCGTTGGAGCGGGTGAAGGGAATCGAACCCTCGTCGTAAGCTTGGAAGGCTTCTGCTCTACCATTGAGCTACACCCGCGCCGCAATCGAGTATCCTTGAGCCCTGCTTACCCGCGAAACCTGGTGGTGGAGGGGGAAGGATTCGAACCTTCGAAGGCGTAAGCCAACAGATTTACAGTCTGCCCCCTTTGACCGCTCGGGAACCCCTCCGAACGAAACCGAGTATTATCGTTTGTTTTCCAAGTGTTGTCAAACTTTCGGGGCATATTCACGCCGTTTTTCGCACCGCACCATCGAACGCTGCCCGGCTCAGTCTCCGCCGGTGCCGCGGACGCGGGTGCCGCCGCAGACAAAGAGTGTCTGGCGCGTAATGTAACCGCAGTCGGGATCGGGGTGAACCCGCCGCCTATCCGAAGTAGCCGATCAACCGCCACCACAGGTACTGCATCGGCAGCAGCACGACGAGGTTGAACGCGGCAAGCGGCAGGGCAAGCCTGAGCATGGACGTCACCCGCAGGCCGCCCACCTGCAGCCCCACCATGGCCGGCGGTACCTGGTACGGGAGCAGGAAGGTGGTGAAGCCGATCCCGATCGTCATCAGTACGGACTTGAGCGGCCAGCCCGTCGCCTGGGCGAAGAACTCAGCGAGCGGCGCGAGAACCGCCGGCTGCGCGGGGTTGGTCGTGAACAGTCCCGCGAACGTCGCCAGCAGCGACAACCAGATGAAGTTGGAAAAATCGGCGCCGGGCGCGAGCGGCATCGCGCCGTGCAGCAGTCTGCCGAGCCCGTCGCTCAGGCCGGACTGCTGAATGACCAGCCCGAGCCCCAGCGTCGCACCGACGTAGAAGTACGGGCCGAGCCTCACCTCGTGAAACGCGGTGACCGGCATCACGCCGACGCGCGGCAGCAGGCAGGCGATGCCCGCCGCGAGCGCGATCCATCCGGACTTGATCCCGTGCGCGAAGTCCGTCGCCCAGAGCGCAATCGCGACGGCCAGGATCAGCGTCATGCGCCTTTGCCCGGGCGTGAGCGGCGACGCCGCATGCGCGCCCGGCGCGAGCCGCGCCGCGGCCGGAAACAGCCAGAGCACGAAAGCGACGATCGCGGCGCCTTTCACCAGCCCGAGCAACGGGAACTGCAGCCACAGATACTCGGCGTAGGTGATCTGCACCCCATAGAGCGCCTCGGCCGAGCCGGCGAGCACGAGGTTGGGAGCGTTCGCCGGGAGCACGGTCGTACCGCACTGGTAGGTGGCGACTATGGTCGCGAGGCACAGGCCGTTGTAGCCGGTGCTTCCGTGCTCGAAGCCGACCCGCTGCGCAAGTGCCATCACGATCGGCAGGAGCAGGAGCACGCGCCCGACCGTCCCGGGGATGATAAACGACAACACGATCGAGGCCACCACCACGGCCAGGACAAGCCGCGCGTAGGACAGCGCCAGGCGCTCGAACAGCGTCCCCGCCAGCCGCTGCGCGAGGCCGGTGCGGTGCACCGCTGCGGCCATGATCAGCCCGCCGAACACCAGCCACAGCGTGGCGGAAGTGAACCCGGAGAACACGACCTGGGCAGGCGCGATGGCGAGCGCCATCGCGAACATGAAGAACAGCAACCCGACAATGTGCTCCGGCAGCGTGCCCACCGCCCAAACACCGATGGTGAGAATCACGAGGGCAGCAGCGTGCATCGTCTCCGGCGGGATGCCGGCGGGCGGCGGCAGTAAGTACACCGTGACCGCGGTCGCCACGACGGCCGCGTTGAGCAGCGTGGACGCCTTCATCGTCCTGAGGTAAGGAATGATCGCGGTGGATGATGGCCAAGTAGCCCCATCATGCCGGTTTGAACTGGGCGGCAAGGGCGTCGCTGCCGCGCACCAGCATGCCGGTATCGGCGCCAACCGCGACGAACAAAAACCCCGCGTCGAGGCAGCGCCTGCCGTCGGCCTCGCCCACCAGTATGCCCGGCGCCTTGCCCGCCTTGCGGATGCGTTTCGCCGCGTCCTCCATCACCTTCCAGACCTCCGGATGCTGCCAGTTGCCGAGGAAGCCCAGGTCGGCGGCGAGATCGTTCGGGCCGATGAAGATTCCGTCCACGCCTTCCACCGCCGCGATTTCCTCCAGGTTCTTGAGCGCAAGCCTCGTTTCGGCCTGCACCAGCACGCAAATCTCCTCCTGCGCGCGCTTGAGGTAGTCCTTCGTCCGGCCGTAGCCTGCGGCGCGCGTTGATCCGGCCACTCCGCGCACGCCCTCGCGCGGGTAGCGCGTATAGCGCGCGGCGTCTCTCGCTTCTTCCGCCGACTGGACATAGGGCAGCAGCAGGGATTGCGCGCCGATTTCGAGGTAGCGCTTGATGAGCACCATGTCGTTCCATGCCGGGCGCACGACCGGGGTGGCGGTGCCGCCCGTCATCGCGTGCAACTGCGACTGCACCATCGGCAGCTCATTCGGCGAGTGCTCGGTGTCGAGCAGCACCCAGTCGAAGCCCGCGTGCGCGAGGATCTCGGCCACGAGGTGGCTCGAAAGGCTCGACCACATGCCGATCTGCGGTCTGCCCTCCTTCAGCGCGCGCTTGAACCTGTTGACTGGCAGTTCCATGGGTCGGTCTCTTGATGGACCGGTCACCGGTTACCGATCCCCGGTTTTCAGTGATGCGTATCGGGTTCCGGGGTGGGCGCGCCGTGGTGCAGGAAATCGAAATCGCAACCCTTGTTCGCCTGCGTGACGTGTCGCGCGAACACCGCGCCGTAGCCGCGCGCGTAGTGCGGCGCGCGTGGCTTCCACACCGCCTTGCGCTTTGCGAGCTCCTCCGCGCTCACCTTGAGCTCCAGCTTGCGCGCCGCGACGTCGAGCTCGATGAGATCGCCGTCGCGCACCAGCGCGAGCGGCCCGCCAACGTAGGCTTCCGGCGAGACGTGCAGCACGCAGGTGCCGTAGGACGTGCCGCTCATGCGCGCGTCAGAAATACGCACCATGTCGCGCACGCCGCGCTTCAGGAGCTTTTTCGGGATCGGCAGCTGGCCCCACTCGGGCATGCCGGGCGCGCCGAGCGGCCCCGCATTCTGCATCACCAGCACGGAGTTCTCGTCCACCTTGAGATCGTCCGCGTCGATCCGCGCCCTCAAGTCAGGATAATCGTTGAACACCACCGCGGGCCCCGTATGCTTGAGCAGGCGCGATTCGGCGGCGAGAGGCTTGATGACCGCCCCGTCCGGCGCGAGATTGCCACGCAGCACCGCGAGCCCCCCGCTCTGCGACAGCGCCTTCTCCCGCGTGCGGATCACGTCGGTATTGTGGATCTTCGCCCCGGCGATGTTCTCGCCCAGCGACTTGCCATTGACCGTGAGGCAGCCGCCGTTGAGCAGCGGCGTGATCTCGTTCAGCAGCGCGCGCAGGCCGCCGGCGTAGTAGAAATCCTCCATCAGGTACTTTCCCGCCGGCCGCAGGTTGGCGAGCACCGGCACGCGGCGCGCGATCTCGTCGAAGCGGTCGAGCTTCAGCTCGATGCCGGCGCGTCCCGCCATCGCGATCAAGTGGATCAGCGCGTTGGTCGAGCCGGAGAGCGAGTGCACGACCGTGATCGCGTTGTCGAAGGCCTCCGGGGTCAGGACTGCGGCGGGCCGCAGGTTCTCCCACACCATTTCGACGATGCGCCGGCCGGTCGCGCTCGCCATGCGCGGATGGCTGGAGTCTGCGGCGGGTATCGACACCGCGCCGGGCAGCGTGAGTCCCAGCGTCTCCACCGCCGAGGTCATGGTCGAGGCTGTTCCCATCGTCATGCAATGACCGTAGGAGCGCGCGATGCCCTCCTCGACCTCGCGCCAGTCGTCCTCGGTGATCTTGCCCGCGCGCAGCTCGGCCCAGTACTTCCAGCGGTCGGTGCCGGAACCGAGGTGCTCGCCGTGCCAGTTGCCGCGCAGCATCGGTCCCGCCGGCATGTAGATGAACGGCAGCCCCATCGAGGTTGCGCCCATGACGAGCGCGGGCGTCGTCTTGTCGCAACCGCCCATCAGCACCGCGCCGTCCACCGGGTGCGAGCGCAGCATCTCCTCCGTCTCCATTGCGAGGAAATTGCGGTAGAGCATGCTGCTCGGCTTCTGGAACGTCTCGCTCACCGCCATCACCGGGAGTTCCACGGGGAACCCCCCCGCCTGCCACACGCCGCGTTTCACCTCCTCGGCGCGCGTGCGGAAGTGCGCGTGGCACGGCAGGAGATCGCTCCAGGTATTGATGATCCCGATCACGGGCTTGCCCGCGAAATCGTTGCGCGCGTAGCCCATCTGCAGCGCGCGCGAGCGGTGCCCCTGCGAGCTCAAGTCCCCGCCTCCAAACCAGCGGTGGCTGCGCAAGTCTTCCGGCCGCAACCGGGAACGTGTCATGGAGGGACTCCCTTCTAGCCTTCAGGTACGTACTGTTTGCCGATCCCCGGCTTGCTGCGGCCCATGCCGGGCAGCTCCCAGATTCCCGCACCGGCGGGATTCAGATCGCCGTCGATGTCGGCGTCGATCACGCACGGCTTGCCGCTTGCGATGCCTGCGCGCACGGCTTCGGCAAGATCGGCTGCACGGTCGACGCGTGTTCCGGCAATGCCCGCCGCGCGCGCCATCGCGGCAAAATCGGGGTTGTAGGGCTTGTTGGTGCCGGGGTGCTTGAAATCGGTGGCGAGCTCGCGCCCGCTCAGATAACCGCGCTGCAAACCGCGGATCGACGCGTACGCGTAGTTGTTCCAGACCAAGTAGACGACCGGTATGTCGTACTCATAAGCAGTGCCCAGCACGTTCGCGTGCATCAGGAATGCGCCGTCCCCGACCACTGCGACGCAGGGCCGGCCGGGAGCGGCGAGCTTAGCGCCCAGCGCGCCGGCGACGCCAAAGCCCATCGGACCGAAGCCCATCGAGCCGATCAGGGAATCCGGGCGCCTCGGCTTGCAGAACTGGATCAGCCAGTTGTGGTGAACGCCGATGTCGCTCACGAGGATCGCATCCTCCGGAAGGACGCGGTCGATCTCGTGCGCGGCGCGTTGCGGGGCGATCGGCGTGGTGTCCGCCTTGAATCCGGGCGCGATGAAGTCATCCCACTCCTTGCGATAGCCCGCGATCGCGTCGAGCCACGCGCCGCGCTCCGCCGGCATATTGCCGCGCGCAAGGCGCGTGTCGATCTCGGCGAGCAGCTGCCGCAGGAAGGTGCGCACGTCCGCCATCAGGCCGAGCGCGACGGGGTAGTTGCGCGCGATCTCGTCCGGATCGATGTCGACGTGGATCAGCTTCGTCGGCGGGATGGTGAACGAAAAGCCCGGTATCCAGGAGCTCGACGTGCGGTCGTCAAACCGCACGCCAAGCGCGAGCAGCACATCGGCCTGTCGCGCGGCATGGTTCGCCTGATACGGTCCGTTGCGCGCTACGAGGCCCAGCGCCAGAGGATGCGTGGCGTCGATGGCGCCAATGCCGCTCGCGGACATGGCGACCGGAATGCGGAGCTTCTCCGCGAGTGCACGCAGCTCCTTTGTCGCGCCGCCATAGCGCACGCCCTGCCCGACGAGGATGACCGGACGCTGCGACGACATCAGCATGTCGGCCGCCTTGGATACCCCTTCCGGATCAGCGCCGCAGCGGCAGGAGATGTTGGCGTTCCAGTCCTCGGGGCGCGGCGTTTCTTCCGGGATCGGCTCGTTGAACATGTCGAACGGCACGTCGAGCACTATCGGGCCCGGCCGCCCGGTCACCATGGTCTTCCACGCCAGGCGCACCGCGACCGGCAACTGTGCCGCGGTCGTGGGCTGGAACACGCGCTTGCAGTAGGCGCGCACCGTCGACGGAAAATCCGCCTGATAATGCCGGTAGGTTTCCTGGAACGCGCCGCGGTTGAACTGGCTGGTCGGGACGTTGCCCGTTACCGCGTAGAACGGCACCGAGTCGAAAAACGAATTGGCCAGGCTGATCGGCAGATTCGCCGAACCGGGGCCGCAAGAGGTGAACGTCGCCGTCGGCTGGCCCGATACGCGGTAATACACGTCGGCCATGAAACCGGCGACGCTTTCGTGATGCACGGATACCGTCTTGATCTCGCCGGCGCGCGCATGCAGCGCGTCGATGAACCCGATATTGCCGTGGCCGCACAGCCCGAAGATGTACGGCACTTTCTCCCGGATCAGGTAATCGACGATGACGCCCGCACCGTCGCGGGCGGTCTTTCCGGTGGAACCACGAGAACCCGGCGCGGGCTTGCTCGGCGCATTCATGGGAACACTCCTTATGGTCAGTCGGCCGTGGCGCCCGACGCCTTCACGACCTTCGCCCACTTGGCGATTTCCTCGCGCACGAAGCGGGCGAAATCCTCCGGCGACTGCGGCGAGGGCTCCGCGTCCATCCGCTGCAGCCGCTCCCGCAGGTCCGGGGCCTCCAGCACGGCGGAAATGTCGCCGTTCACCTTGGTCACGAGATTCCCGGGGAGCGCGGCGGGCGCGAACACGCCGTACCTCGAGGTCACCTCGAAACCAGGAAGGCCCGCCTCGCTCACCGTCGGCACGTCGGGCAGCAGCGGCGAGCGCTTCGTGCTGGTCACCGCGATCGCGCGCAACCTTCCTGCCTTCACGTATTCCATGGAGGGCGGCAAGCCGATCGAGGCGAGCTGCACGTGCCCGGCCACGAGGTCGGTCACCATCTGTCCGGATCCTCCCTTGTAGGGAATGTGGGTCATCTTGACGTTTGCCATGATCATCAAGAGCTCGATTGCGAGGCGGTTGGGTGACCCGGGGCCCGGGGAGCCGAAATTGAGGTCGCCGGGCCGCGCCCTGGCGAGAGCGACGAGATCCTTCACCGACTTCGCCGGCAGCGAGGGGTGTACGACGATCGCGCTGGGATACCCGGCGATGCGGTTGATGGCAACGAGGTCCCTGGCGAGGTCGTAGGACAGTTTCTGGTAGAGCGTCATGTTGATTGCGTGCGGCGCGCCGGCCACCAGGAGCGTGTAGCCGTCCGGCGCCGACCGCGCCGCGGCTTCCGCGCCGATGTTGCCGCCGGCGCCCGGCCGGTTGTCCACGATCACCGACTGGCCCCAGCGCTCGCCGAGTTTCTGGGCCGTGAGTCGCGCCAGCACGTCGGTCGCGCCGCCCGGCGCGAATGGAGCTATCAGCCGCACCGTTTTCGACGGATAGGGCTGAGCGAACAACTCCCCCGCCGATAACGACGCCATCGAGACCAGCGCAATCGCAATCGCTTGCAGAAAGCAGTGCCATAAGCCGGGCGGCAGCGCCCCGTCTCCGCCCCAACACCAACACCCTCGCCGAGAGCCGGTGCGCCCCCCTCGCGCGAACGGCGCGATCAGCCGGACGGTCTTGACCGGATAGGTCTGCGCCAGGGCGGGCGCTGAAAGCAATGCCGCGATCGAGAACGCCAACGCCGGGATGCGCACGTCTTCACCTCGTTTCGGAGTCCGCTTTGTGAGCGGCGGACGCATGGATTGCCTAGTGTAGAATCGTGGGCCGCACCTGCACAACAGGAATCCGATCATGAACGCACCGCATCAGGCCCCCTCGCTCGCGAAGAACGTGGCCCGCATCTCGCACCTCGAGCTGCCCGGCGCCGGGCAGGTCTACGTGGCCGGGAAATACGCCTACGTCGGCCATGTCACCAACAAGGAAGGACTCGGCACCAGCATTCTCGATGTGTCCGATCCGAAGAAGCCGCGCCTGCTTTCGCAGATCCCGGTGGGCGATCCGAACTCGCACAGCCACAAGGCGCGCGTCATCGGCGACCTCATGATCGTGAACGTCGAGCAGAACATGTCGGCGATCGGGCGCAAGGCAAGCGAGTTGCCCGGGTTGCGTTCGCAACTGCGTGCGGCGCTGGGGCGTGATCCGACCTATGCGGAGCTCGCGGAAAAGCTCAGCGTGAAGGCCTCCGACGTCGAAGCCGCCGAGGCGTTCGAGCAGCGTCCCTACGACCAGGGCGGCTTCAAGATCTACGACGTGTCCGACCGCACGAAGCCGAGGCTGATCACGCACCACAGGACCCACGGCCGCGGCGTCCACCGCTTCGATATGGACGCGGACTACGCCTACATCTCGACCGAGATGCCGGGCTACATCGGCAACATCCTCGTCACCTATGACATCCGCAATCCGGCGAAGCCCGGGGAAGTGTCGCGCTGGTGGCTGCCGGGGCAGCACCTCGCGGGCGGCGAGAAGCCGGCGTGGCCGGGACGCCAGCATCGCCTGCATCATGCCCTGCGCCAGGGTGATCGCATGTACGCCGGCTGCTGGCATGGCGGCGTGCGCGTGATCGATGTCTCCGACATCCGCAAGCCCAGAACGGTCGGCGCCTATAACTACCACCCGCCGTTTCCCGAGCCTTCGCACACCTTCATGAGCGTGCCGCCGATCGACGGCCGGAGCATCGCGATCGCGATCGACGAGGAAGACCACGCGCACAGCGCCGAGGAGATGGCGCAGCGCCGCGGCCGCCTCCATGGCTGCCTGTGGGTGTTCGACGTGACGGAGCTGCCGAAGATCCAGCCGCTCGCGATCTACGAGGTGAGCGAGCTCGACTCGCCGTGGAGCCGCGCCGCGCCCGGGCGCTTTGGAGCGCACCAGTTCCAGGAGCACATGAAAGGCGGCGCGACACTCGTTTTCTGCGCGTGGTTCGCGGGAGGCCTGCGCATCGTGGACATCGCCGACCCGTCCGCGCCGCGCGAGGTTGGTTACTACGTCCCCGAGCCGGCGCCGGGCCGGGCGGCGCCGCAGTCGAACGACGTGGACGTGGACGAGCGCGGACTGATCTACCTCGGGGACCGCTACAACGGGTTCGACATCCTCGAATTCAGAAGGCCGTGACCGGTTGTCGACGAGAACGGGCGGCTCAGTCGAGCTGGTAGACGCCGTTGTGCCCGAGCGAGCGGGTTCCACGGGAGTTCGGGAAGTAGGTCAACCCGTGAGGCTCCTTGTCGGTCGGGATCGTGGCAATCACTTTCCCTGTGCGCGTGTCGATCACCCGGACATCGGCATGGTAGCGGCTCGAGATCCAGAACTGCGTGCCATCAGGCGATAGCTGGCCCATGTCCAGGCTGCCGCCGGTTTTCCATTTGGCGGTCACCTTGCGGCTCGCGATGTCGATCACCGAGATCGAGCCTTCCTCCCGGTTACTCGCGTAAATACTCTTCTCGTCGTGACTCAGCAGCAGGCCGTGCGTGCCGCGGCCCGTGGGGATGAACTGGACCTCCTTCCAGGCGTCGGGGTCCACGACGAAGACGCCGTGGACGCCCTGATCGGCGATGAACATGAGATGCTGTCGCGGCGGGCGCAGCACGTCGATCGGGTTCTTGCCGAGTTCCATGTCGGCCACGAGCTCGAGCTTTTTCAGGTCCACCTTGACGATGCGGCCCGACCATTCGCAACTCGCGACCAGGTAGGCTCCGTCGCGGCTGAAAGCGAGGTGGTCGACGCCGGGCCATTCGACGGGAACGCTCTTGATCAGTTTCCAGGTCCGGAGATCGCGGAAATCGAGGCGCTTGTGGCGCTCCGCCACGACGACCGCCATCTTTCCGTCCGGCGTGAAATAGAGGTTGTACGGATCCTCGACGCGGATCTCGCCGCTGATTTCGCCCGTCATCGGATCGATCACGGTGAGCGAGTTTTGCCCCGTGTTCGTGACGTACAGCTTCGTCAGGTCCCAGGAGGGCGTAACGTGGTGCGGGTAGCGGCCGACAGTGTGGGTTGCAGTGATCTTGAACGTCTTCGGATCGATGACGTGCAAGGTATTGCCGGCCGCGTTCGGCACGTAGACCCGCTCCGGGTAACGACCTAGTGCGCTCGTTCCCGCTTCCGCAGCCGGAGCCGGAGCCGGAGTGACAGTCCCGTAGCCGACAAGAAGCAGCGTTGCCGCCGCCCGAAGCGCCCGTTTCGATTGCCAGTTTGCCAATGAATCTCTCCTCCTTCCACCGTCATCCTTCAAGAGATGCCCGTCGCGGCAAAGATCTTCTTTGCCGTGTCGGATGCGAGACTCCGCGCCAAAGCGCGCGCGGCATCCGGCGCCTGGCTCGAGCGGGTGGCGGCCGCGTCGTAGCTCGTCACGTTCTGGATCTCGTCTGGCAGCGGCGCGGCGAGCTTGACCGCGCAGCCCTTGTCGATCATCACCATCACTTCCGAGATCTGCGCGAGACCGATTGCGGACGGCGCATGCGCGGCTACATGTTCCATGACCGCCGAGCCGGTTTCGACGACAACGATCCGCGACCCCAGCTCCTCCTTCAGCCCGAGCCTTTCCAGGAGCTTCGCCGCGTAGCTGCCGCTGGAGGCCTTGTTGTGCACGACCGCGGTGGCGCCGAGCAGCGCGCGCTTAAAGGCCGCCGTATCGCCGAGCGCTGATGCCGGCGCCTGCGCGTGCACCACAACCCCCATACGCGAGCGGCCCACGAAGCCGCGGCTTTCCGCGACGATCTTCCCCTGCTTCGCGATTTCATCCATCACCGCGGGTGGCGCCACGATAACGTCCGCCGTCTCGCCCGCCCCGACGCGCCGCCGGATCTCCGGCGCGGTCGAGAATTCGACCGTGACCTTGCTTCCGGATTCGCGCTCGAACTCCTTCGCGACCTGCGCCACCCCGCGCTTGACCGCCCCGGCACTCAATACTCTCAATTCAGCCACTATTCGATCCCCCATCACGCTTCATCCCTCATTCGGCTTTCGCCCCGGTTTCCCTGATTACTTTCGCCCACTTAGGTATTTCGTGCTGGATGTGATCGGCAAGCTCTTTCGAAGTGCCGCCGACCATCTCCGCTCCCATCGCCGCAAGCCGGTCGCGCACGTCCTGAAGTTGTAGCATGCGGTTGATCTCCGCATTGAGCCTAGCGACGATGGCCGCCGGGGTGCCGGCGGGAACGAAGACGCCGTGCCAGGTGGTCGCCTCGAAGCCCGGCACGCCGGCTTCGGCGATCGTCGGCAGCTCCGGCATGGCCTGCGTGCGACGAGCGGTCGTCACGCCCAGCGCGCGCAACCGGTTGGACTGGATGTGCGGCATTACCGACAGCGACGTCGCGAACATGAGCTGGGTCTGCCCCGCGATGAGGTCGGTCAACGCCGGCGCGGCGCTCTTGTAGGAGATTCCCACCATTTGAGTTCCCGTCATGCTCTTGAAGAGCTCCGCCGAGAGATTCGCGGCCGCCCCCATACCCGTGCCTGCGTAATTGAGCTGTCCCGGCCGCGCTTTCGCGAACGCGATGAGATCCTTGACCGATTTCACCGGCAGCGAGGGATGGACGACGAGGATGTTGGGCTGGGTTGCGACCAGCACGATCGGCGAGAAATCCTTGACCGGATCGTATGGCAGCTTCTTGAACAGGCTCACGTTGGCACCGAAGGTGGCGTTGTTGCCGGTGACCAGCGTGTAGCCATCGGGGGGAGACTTCGCGGCCGCTTCCGTGCCGATGATGCCGCTTGCGCCGGCGCGGTTCTCGATGACGACCGGCTGCCCCATGCTCTCGGAGAGCTTCTGCCCGATCAGCCGCGCCAGGATATCGGTCGGCCCGCCCGGGAGGTTCGGCGCGATGAAGCGGATCGGCCTGACCGGGTACTCCTGTGCCATCGCGGCACTCGCGCCGGCGACGGAACAAAGGAGAAGGGCGAAAGCACGAAGGAGCAAGTGGATCTTCAGTCCGGCTTCGCGCCGGACTCCTTGATGACCTTCGCCCACCTCGGGATCTCGACCCTCATGTATTCGGTCAACCGCTTAGGCTCGCCGCCGATGACTTCCGAACCCAGGGTCAGCAATTTCGCCCGCATGTCGGGGGCCTGAAGGAGCCTGTTGAATTCGCGGTTGAGCCGCGCAATCACCGCCTGGGGCGTGCGCGCCGGGACGACCACGCCGTGCCAGGTGATCGCATCGAACCCCGGCACGCCGGCCTCGGCCACCGTCGGCAGCTCGGGAAAGCTCACCGAGCGCGCCGCGGTCGTCACCGCCAGCGCCCGCAGCTTGCCCGATTTGATGTGGCCCTGCACCGAGAGCGCGGTCGCAAACGTGAACTGGGTCTCGCCGGAGAGCATGGCAAGCGCCGCCGGACCGCCGCCCTTGAAGGGGATGAGGGTGTACTCGACGCCCGCCATCCGCTTGAAGAGCTCGCCCGCGAGATGCCCGGTGGTACCGGGGCCGGGCGACGCGTAATTCAACTGGCCGGGCTTCGCCTTCGCGAGCGCCACCAGCTCCTTCACGGATTTCGCGGCGACGCCGGGATGGACTACCAGCACGTTGGGCTGCGAGGCGACCAGCACGACCGGCGCGAAATCCTTGACCGGATCGAAAGCGAGCTTGGAATAGAGGCTCACGTTCACCGCCAGGATGCCGTTGTTGCCAAGCAGCATGGTGTAGCCGTCGGGCGCGCTGCGCGCCACGATCTCCGCCGCGATGTTGCCGCCGGCGCCGGCGCGATTGTCGATCACCACCGGCTGGCCGAGCCCCTCGGACAGCTGCGTGCCGATCGCCCGGGCCATGGTGTCGCTCGCTCCGCCCGGCGCGAAGCCGAGGACGAAGCGCACCGGCCGGACCGGGTATTGCTGTGCGGCAGCGGCAGACGTAACGGCAGCCAGCGCGGCGCAAAGCAAGGCCCTTTCAGTTCGCGTCGACATGGTTTCCTCCGTCCTAGAAGCTTAACAACGGCATGCTGCGGTGACAACCTCGCGTGCGCCCCGGTTGTCTTTTGATGGTCCAGCCGCTGTGCTATTCTGCAACCGCCTGCTCGCCCTGCGGTCCAATCACGCGCTGTATTCATTCCGTATCTCGAGGAGGACGAAGCTCATGAAGCCATCGCAACGTATCCGCGGCGTGCTCTCCCCGGTCGTCACGCCGTTTGACAGGGACCTGAGTCCCGATCCCGCGCACTTAATTGCGCACTGCCGCTGGTTGCTCACCCAGAACTGCGGCCTGGCCGTGTTCGGCACCAACAGCGAGGCCAATTCGCTGTCGATCAACGAGCGCATCGCGCTGCTCGACGCGCTGCTCGCCTCCGACGTCGACCCCGTGCGCATGATGCCGGGCACCGGCTGCTGCGCGCTGACCGACACGGTGCGGTTGACGGAGCATGCGGTCAAGGCGGGCTGCGCCGGCGTGCTGATGCTCCCGCCGTACTACTACAAGGACGTCTCCGAGGACGGGCTTTTCCGCAGCTACTCGGAAGTGATCGAGCGTGTCGGTGACGCGCGGCTGAGGGTCTACCTCTACCATATTCCCCCGGTCGCGGTGGTCGGCATCACCACCGGCCTCGTCGAGCGGCTGCTGAAGAAATACCCGAACGCCATCGCCGGCATGAAGGACAGCTCGGGCGACTGGAGCAATACGAAGAAGTTTCTTGATCAGTTCGCACAGGACGGCTTCGACGTCTTCGCCGGCAGCGAGTCGTTCCTGCTCGCCAACATGAAGAACGGCGGTGCGGGCTGCATCTCGGCCACCGCCAACGTCAACCCCGCGGCGATCGACAGGCTCTACCGCGAGTGGCGCAAGCCCGACGCCGACCTGCAGCAGGAGGCGCTCAACGTCGTGCGCAAGACCGTCGGCCAGTACGTGATGATCCCGGCGTTGAAGGCGGTCGTCGCGCATTACACGAAGGACCCGCAATGGGCGACGGTGCGTCCCCCGCTCACCGAGCTCACCGCGGCGCAGGCGAAGAATGTCATCGACGGCCTGAGGAAGCTCAACTTCGACATGCCCGGCATCGAGCAGGCGCAGGCGAAGGCCGCCTGACGCAGGTCGCTGTGCGTGCGGCATGAGCACTCGACCTGCGGGGGTGAAAGCGGCGGAGTGCGCGGGTCCCGACCGTAACCCGCGCAAGCCGAAGCTCGATTTTCCGCCCCGCGCGTGCGACACGCACGCCCACATCATGGGGCCGAAGGCGCGCTACGCGTATGCGCCCGCGCGCATCTACACCCCGCCCGACTGCCTGCTCCCCGATTACCTCAGGATGCTCGCCACGCTCGGCGTCGAGCGCGCGGTGCTGGTGCAGCCGAGCGTCTACGGCACCGACAACACGGTGATGCTGGAGGCAATGAAGGCGGCCGGCAGCCGGTTCCGCGGCGTCGCGGTCGTCGCGGAGACCGTTCCAGATGCGGAATTGAAGAGGCTCGACGCCGCCGGCGTGCGCGGAGTGCGGGTGAACATCGTTGATGTGAAAGACCGCAAGCCGGGCACGCTGCCGATGGACGCGCTGAAGAGACTTGCGCGGCGCGTCGCACCGCTCGGCTGGCACATGGAGTTCCTGATGCACGCGGACGAGTTTCCCGACCTCGACCGCGCCTTCGCCGGCTTCCCGGTGGACATCGTTCTCGGTCACCTGGGCTACATGAAGACCGACAAGGGGATCGGCAACGCCGGCTTCCAGGCTCTGCTGCGATTGATGAAGGCGGGGCGCGCGTGGGTGAAGCTGACCGGCCCTTTCCGCATCACCACGGCGGGAGTACTGCCGTACGCCGATGTCGTGCCCTACGCGCGCGCGCTCATCGAAGCGAATCCGGAGCGCGTGATCTGGGGCACCGACTGGCCGCACGTCATCATCAAGACGCCGATGCCGAACGACGGCGACCTCGCCGACCTGCTCTCCGACTGGATTCCCGACCCGAAACTGCGCGAGCAGGTGTTGGCGCGCAATCCGGCGCGCCTTTACGGCTTCAGTTAGACGCGTTTCAACGCCGGCCGGCCTTGCCGGAGATGTTGTCATACATTATAATGTTTTGTATGACACTATCCCGCACGCTCCTTTCGGTCCGGCTCGATCCGGCGCTGGCCGAGGCGCTGGAGCGCTACTGCGCGCAGACCGGGCAGACCCGCAGCCACGTCGTGCAGCAGGGCATGGCGCAATATCTCGTGGTGCAGTCGGGCCCTACGCTCGGCAGCCTTGCCGAAGCCGTTCTTCCGGCCGTACCGAAACGGGCCGCCCGCAGGACGCGCGCTTCCCGCCAGCAGCGTTTCCGCGAATACGTGCGTGCGAAGCGTCGTCGTTGACTCTGGTTTCCTGGTCGGACTGTTCGACGAGACCGATTCGTTGCACGGCCGTTGCCGCACGTTTCTGCGGGATTATAGAGGGCGATTCCTGACGACCGAGGCGGTGCTCACCGAAGCGCTCGCGCTTCTTGCAACCCCCCAGCAGTGGCGTTGCCTGGAGTGGCTTGGCGATGCCTCCCAAGCGGGGTTGCTCGTCGTGGACCGCGAGCCTCTCGACTTTCGGGCTGTCGAAAAGCTCGCCCGCAAGTACGCGGATCAGCCCATGGACTTCGCCGATGCGTCGGTGGTGCTGCTCGCAACGCGCACCAGCGTGCGCGAGATCCTCACCGCCGACCGGCGGGACTTTGCGGTATACCGGCTCGGCGGCCGCGCCCGCTTCATGGACGTGCTGGCTGAGGACTGACGTGCCGATCCGGCGAGGATCGGTCTGTCCGACCGGCTAGACCCATTCAGGATTTCCTGCGGCGGGAGGGGGTGCGGCCCGACACCGCGTCACCCCAGCGAGAGAGGAACGCAGTGACGAATGCGTGTTCTCCCGCCGGCTCGACGGCGAGCGGAGCGAGTGCCAGGGCAACGGAGAGCGAGATGTGGTAGCCCTCCGAGCGGGATGCAGCGGCGCGCTGATAAGCCGGGTGCGCGCGGTTGATCAAGACCGTGGACTCCACCAGCCGACCGAGCTCGGGATCACCTGGCCGCTCTTCGAACTGGACCGCCAGACCCAGTTTGATCGGACGTTTTTCCCCACGCGGCTTGGACAGGGCCGCGCCGCCCGCCGGCATCTCACTTTCGGATGGCGGCGGGGATATATTCTTCTCTCCGGGCGCATCGGGTAACGCCGCGGCGGCAGCCGTATCCGCTGCGCTCTCGTCCCCCGGCGCAGTCGGGGAAAGTTCCGGACCGAACCCCAGCCCGTTGCTGGCGCCCGTTTGGGGCGCCAACGGCAAGCGCTTCTGGCCGCCGCGCCGGTGCTCGACCAGCGAGGCGAGCAGCGGGAAGCCCTCGCTCAGTTCCAACAGCACCCGCTCCAGATCGCGCTCCAGCATGCGCATGGCCCGCGGGCGGACAGGTTCAGGCTGCTCTCGGCTGTCGCCCCAAGCTGCGAACTGGCGCACGACCGCTTCCTGGATCGCCTTGCGGAATGCCAGGTACGCGGCCCCCCGCTGGCCGGTGCGGATGAAATCGCCCTTGTTGAGCGTGAGCGAGGCCGCCAGTGCGGGGACCTCGATCAGACCGCCGATGCGTTCGGGCGCGTTGGGCGAAACCCCCAGCCAGTCCCAGCCGCGTTTGATGATTTTCCCGTAGGTGCTGATGGCGATACCGCGCTGGTCCTCGGGCAGGAGGACCTGCTCTCGGAACAAATAACCCGCTGCCGAGGGCTTGCGCTTGCGCCCCGTCCGGATCGCGAGCGGCGCTGTCTCGGAGGCGGGACATTCCTGCTTGTGCAACGACTCACCATTCACGTTGAAGATGATGCCGCGCGGATACAGCGGCGCGAGAATCTCATCGCAGGCCGGGTCGAGCAGCGCCTGGTAATGCCGCCGGATGGCGGCTTCGACGAAACCACTGTCGGTCAGAGGAGACAGCGGATCGGCGAGGCAAAGCAGGGCAGCGGTCCCTTGCTCGGCTAGCATTCCCGGTGGAGGGATCCATTTCCAGGGCGCCCTGTGCCGCGACGCAAGGTGCCAGCGCGTGGCGATGTGGGTTTTCCCACGCCGCGTTTCGGTCACCACCTCCTTGCAAGCAAGCAGCGCCAGCTTGATGCCGACCCCGGCGAAGCCGATGCCCTGCCCCCGCGTCTTGGTCGTGGCGGCGAGATCGTGATAGCGACGTAGGTCCCGGCGCGGCATTCCAGATCCGTTGTCCGCGATCGTCAGCGTCGCGCCCGCGGAATCCGCCGTGATCCGTATCAGGCTCGCGCCGGAGTCCAGCGAATTGGCGAGTATCTCCGTGAGGATCGTCTCCTCGATCGAGCCGGGATACGCGTCGCGCAGGTCCTCAAGGAGATGCAGCAGGTCGACGCGAGTTTCAGCCACGGCGATGCTTGATGCGCGATTCGGGATTCACCGCCATTCCCACGCGTTGAACGGCGATTCATCGTCCGTTCGAACGCGTGGAGTTAAACCGGCGCGAAGCGTCCGGCTTTAACGTTACTTGTGGGGCCTGGTCCGCGCCCACTCCGTGTACTTCGCCGCCTTCGCGTGCAGCTCGCGGTAGTACTTGGCGTACTCCTCGCCGATCATGATCCGCAGCGTAAGGCCGGCTTCCTCCATCTTCTTCACGTGCTCGGGATCGTCCATCGCCTGCTTCAAGACGTGCGCCAGCTGCTTGACGACGGGCGCCGGCGTGCCCTTGGGAGCGGCGATGCCACGGGTCGAGTTCGAGATGACGGTCGGAAAGCCCAGCTCCGGCATGGTCGGCACATCGGGCATGAAGCGCGAGCGCTGCGTGTCCATGACCGCCAGCGCGCGCAGCTCGCCCGACCGGATACGCCTGAAGACGGTGCCCACATTGTCGAATGCCACATCCAGGTGGCCGCCGAGGACGGCGGTCAACTGCGGAGCGCCGCCCTCGAAGTGCACGACGCGGAAAACGGCGCCCGGAGCCGCTTCCTCCATCATGAGTATGGCGAGGTGGTCATCGCTCAGGATGCCGGTCGTGCCCGCGCTGATCTTGTTGGGCGCTTTCTTCGCGGCCGCGAGCAGATCCTTGAGGCTCTTGAAGGGGCTATCGGACTTCACCCAGATGATGCCGGGGTCGAGCACCTGATTGATCACGGGCACGAAGTCATCGGCCTTGAACGCCGCCTTGCGCTCCGGGTCCAGGATGACGGTGTTGAAGGCAGGCAGATTGATGAAGCCGATGGAGTATCCGTCCGGCCTCTGCCGGCTCAACTCCGTCCAGCCCACTTGGCCCCCCGCTCCGCCCTTGTTCACCACCACGATGGGCTGACCCAGTTGCTTCTCGGCAATCGCCGCGACGATACGGGCCCCCACGTCCGTGCTTCCGCCCGGCGGGTAGGCCACCGTAAGCCGCACCGGCTTGTTCGGGAACTGCGCCGCCGTCGACGGGCCTGCGACCAGCACGAGCAAAGCGGTCAGCGCGGCAGCAAGTCCCGGCAGGATTCGATTGCGCCTGGTCGTCATGTTCTCCTCCTGTGGTGTCATTTCGATTCGGCCATTCTTATGGACTTCAATGCGGCGATCTGGAACGCCGAGACGGCGATGACCAGCACCGCGCACGCCAAGAGCGTAGCCGAAATGGGGCGCGTGAGGAAGATGCTGAAATCCCCGGCCGACATCTCGAGCGACGTGCGCAGCGATTTCTCCATAAACGGCCCCAGGATCAGCGCCAGCACCGCCGGCGCGAGCGGCATGTTGAGCTTGCGCAGGAAGTAGCCGATGGCCCCGAACACCAGCATCACCCCCACGTCGAACACCGTGCCCTTGAGGCTGTAGGCGCCCACGATGCAGAACAGCAGGGTGCCCGCGCACAGGTATTGGTAGGGCATCTTGAGCAGCTTCGCCCACAG
>JBOIEM010000267.1:0-3147 GCA_050741115.1 Burkholderiales bacterium | reverse complement strand
CCTCAAGGTCGCGCGCGAGGAGAAATGCGACATCGTGGGGCTCTCCGGCCTCATCACGCCCTCGCTGGAGGAAATGGCGCACGTTGCGAGCGAGATGGAGCGTGAGGGGTTCGAGCTTCCGCTCCTGATCGGCGGCGCCACCACTTCGCGCACGCATACCGCGGTGAAGATCGCGCCCCACTATCACGGACCGGTGATCTGGGTGGCGGACGCCTCGCGCAGCGTCGGCGTATGCAGCAACCTGCTCTCCGACGCGGCGCGCGCGGGCTATGTCGCGGAGGTGAAGGGGGAATACGAGCGCGTGCGCCGGCAGCACGAGGGAAAGAAGGGTCTTGAGCTCGTCACGCTCGCCCAGGCGCGCGCCAACGCGTTGAAGACCGACTGGACGGAGTACGTGCCGCCCCGGTCCGAAGTGATCGGCACGCGCATGCTCAAGAACTACGATCTCGCCGAGATCGCGGAGCACATCGACTGGGCCCCGTTCTTCCAGGCATGGGAGCTCTCGGGCCCGTACCCGGCGATACTCGACGACCCCGTCGTGGGCAAGGCCGCGCGCGCGGTCCACGAGGAGGGCCGCGCCATGCTGAAGAAAATCATTGCGGGGCGGTGGCTTACTGCGAGTGCCGTGTTCGGCCTGTTTCCCGCGGCATCGGTCAACGCCGAGGACATCGAGATCTACGCGGACGAAAAGCGCGCTCGAACGCTGATGACGTGGCACAACCTGCGCCAGCAGAACGTGAAGCCGACCGGCCGCCCCAACCTGTGCCTCGCGGATTTCGTCGCGCCGAAAGGCTCGGGCGTGGCCGACTACGCGGGCGCGTTCGCCGTCACCGCCGGCATCGGCATCGAGAAGAAGCTCGTCGAATTCGAGAAGAAGCGCGACGATTACAGCGCCCTCATGCTGAAGGCCCTTGCCGACCGCCTGGCGGAAGCGTTCACGGAGCTGCTGCACAAGCGGGTGCGCCGCGAATTCTGGGGCTATGCCGGCGACGAGCGTCTCGACAATGTTGCGCTGATCGCGGAGAAGTACCGCGGCATCCGCCCGGCGCCGGGATATCCCGCGTGCCCGGACCACACCGAGAAAGGGCCGCTGTTCGAGTTGCTCAAGGCCGAGCGTATCGGCATGCGGCTGACGGAATCCTACGCGATGTACCCCGCGGCGGCGGTGAGCGGCTTCTACCTCTCGCACCCCGACTCCCAGTACTTCGCCGTCGGGAAGGTGGGACGCGACCAGATCGAGGACTATGCCCGCCGCAAGGGCATCCCGGTCGGGGAGGCCGAGCGCTGGCTCGCTCCGAACCTTGCCTACGATCCAGAAAACGCGTGACGCCGCAAACCGAGCGCTATCTCGACCTTGCACGCGCGGGTAAAAACGCGTGGTGGCGCTACGCGCTCGGTGCCGTCACCATCGCTTTTTTCTGGCTGGTGCTGGGCTACGTGCCGTACCTGCTGCTCGTGGGCGCCGGCCTGAGCGACCAGCTGCTCGAGTATCTGGCGGTCAATTTCTCGATATTCATGATGCTCGCGGGGCTCGCCCTGACCGTGAAGCTGATACACCGCAGGCCGCTGCTCACGCTCATCACTGCCGAAGCGCGTGTCGACTGGCTGCGCGTTGGGCGCGGCGCGCTGGTGTGGACGGCGATCGCGGCGGTGATCGTGGTGATCGAACATCTGCTGTTCCCCGATCGCTACTACCTGAGCTTCGACGCCGAGCGCTTTTTCCCGTTCCTGGCGCTGGTGCTGGTATTGACGCCGATCCAGGCCGGTGCGGAAGAGCTCGTGTTCCGCGCCTACGCCATGCAAGGGCTCGCGCTGCTCACGCGGCGGCCCGCTCTGATTGCAGTCGCGAGCAGCCTGATTTTCACCGTGCCGCATCTGCTCAATCCCGAGGTGCACCAGTACGGCGTGCTCATCATGGCCGCCAACTATTTCTCAATTGGCATGCTGCTGGCGACCATCACGCTGCGCGACGGCCGGCTCGAGCTGGCCATCGGGTTGCACGCCGTCAACAATGTATTTCTGGCGCTGGTTGCGAACTACGAGGGCTCCGCGCTCACCACCGAGTCGATCTTCACGGCGACCGAGCTGGATCCCGTGTACTCGCTGGTCACCCTGGTCATCGGCGCGTTCGCCTTCCACGGGTGGACCTTCCGGCGGGAATAGGCGGCGCGGCCCGGTGTTTGCGTTTCATCCAGCGCCTCGGGCATATCGTATATTTGCTGTTCCGTCCCTTGGGGCGGACACCCCTTGCCCTATCCAGTGGAGGCAATCATGGCCAGAAGCAACGTAATTAGCGTCGCAATATCAGCGGCTTGTATGGCAGGGGGCGTGTTGCTAGCGGTCCCCGGTCTGGCAGGTCCGGAGAAGATCACCTACCCGGCCGGGTGGGAGAAGTGGGAGCGGTATAGCGTCGTGGACCGCTATGACACCAAGCAGTATCGCGAGCTCTACGCCAGATCGGAAGTCGTGAAGGCGGTGCGCGAGGGCAGGCCCATCCCCGACGGCACCGTGCTGGTGATGGCGATCTACGCCGCCCAGGTGGACGAGAAAAGCAACCCGGTGAAGGACGCCAACGGCCGCTTCATGAAGAGCAAGCCGATCGGCGTGACCGTGATGGAGAAGCGCGCGGGCTGGGGCGTGGAATACCCGGCCGAGATGCGCAACGGCAATTGGGAGTACGCTGGGTTCTTCCCCGACGGCAAACCCAACGCGAAAGCCAATGCCGGCATCAAGAACTGCTTCATGTGCCACAAGCCACACGAGAAACAGGACTACGTGATGTCGCTTGCGAGCCTTTCGGGCACCGCGCTCGGAGCGGCGAGGCGGCCCTCCGGACCGGGCACTGTCGCCATCGCCGAGTTCCTGTTCGGGCCCGAGAAAGTCACGGTGAAGCAGGGTCAGACCATCACCTGGACGAACGTGGACGACTCTCCGCACCAGGTGACCGTGCAGGGAGAAACCACGCTGCGCACGCCGGTGGTGTTGAAGGGCCAGAGCACGGCGCTCAAGTTCGATTACGTGGGAACCTACGGCTATATCTGCGGCCTGCACCCGGGCATGAAGGGGCAGATCGAAGTCACCAAGTGACGCGACGCGAGCGTCGCGTCATCCCGGCGCAGGCCGGGATCCAGTTGTAAGGAGGCGCGG
>JBOIEM010000266.1:0-4330 GCA_050741115.1 Burkholderiales bacterium | reverse complement strand
CGAGCTTCTGTCCCAGCAGCGTCGTCGTGATGTCTATTTTCCGCACGTCCACGAGGACCCGCTGGCGGAGCCCGAGGCTGTCGAGCGCCTGGCGGTTGCGGAGGAGCGTCGTTTCGGAGTCCGATCCGCCGGAGAGGTGATCCCACAGGTCCTGCGGCAGGTTGCGCCGTGCCGCCGCCACGATTTCCTGCAGCGAGACGAAATTCGCAGCGGCGCGCTCGTCGATGCGCGGGTACTTGCGGGGCTTTTCTTTCTGGCTCGGCCTCGAATTCTTCGGCTTGGTGGCTTTCCTCATCCCTCCGCCCTCATCCCTCATCCCTCGTGTAGTCAGCGCGCCGCGCCGACCGGACGTTTGAGGCTCGCGAGGCTGCCGACGCGCGCCGTCGCCGATTCTCCCAGCCGCTCGTAGTAACGGGCGGCCAGGGCGAGGTCCTGCAACGCCGTGCCGACCGACTTGAACACGACGCGCCCCTGCGCGGGGACAGTCGCCGTGCCGGCGACGAGCCGCGCGAGCGTGACCTGCTTTTCCGCCGGCGCCGCGCCCGCCTTGACCGCGGCCTGGAGGTCGCCGGCCTCCTCCACCGCGCGCTCGGAATCCACGACCACGAGGGCGGCGCCGCGGAAGGATTCCGCGTCCACCTCGACCGATTCCGGGCGCGTGCTGCCCACGGCGCACAGCAGGCGGCAACGATCGAGCCACGCCCCGCGCAGCACCGGCTCCGCGCTCCGCGAGCTGGTCGCCGTGGCGACTACCTCGTGCCCCCGCACCGCGGCCTCGGCCGATTCCGAGATGATGATCGGGAAACGAAGCCTGGCCGTCATCTCGCGCGCGAAAGCCTCACGGTGCGCCAACGTCGGACTGTATACGCTGGCCGAACGGACGGGGTAAACGGCGGTGAGGCTTTCGAGCTGCATGCGCGACTGGTGGCCGGAGCCGATCACCCCCACGTGCACCGGGCCGTGCACGGGCACCCTGCGCGCCACGACGCCGCTCGCCGCGCCGGTACGGAGGTCCGTGATGAGCCTCCCGTCCATCACGGCGAGGAGCGCGCCGTCCGTCACGCGGTAGAGCGAAACCACGTAGCGCACGCCGGCGCCTTCGATCAGGTGGTAGGCCTTGGTCGCGAAGTAGCCCGCCTGGCGGTCCACGCCGAGCATCATGCGCATCCAGCCGCCCTCGAAGGCGCTGTTCAGCCGGGGCGAGACGAAGGTTCTGCCCGCCGCTTCGTGCCGCGACATCTCCTCCAGCAGGTCGATGGCGTCCCGCATGCCGAGCACGCCCTCGAGCGCCGCCGCATCCAGCATTACAGTCATGCTCGGTTCAGCTGGTCGGAGAGCCAGTCGGCGATCATCGGCCGCGCGATGTGATGCAGGTTGTTGCAGACGTGCACGCCGTTCTCGAACACGATCGTCGTCGCCGGCCCCGTCACTTCCTTCTCGACCCGGTAGGCGTGCTCGGGGGGCGAGGCCTTGTCGAGTCCGCCGTAGACCTGGAGCAGCGGCACCTTCAGGCGCTCCGCCGCGCCTGCCATCGTTATGCTGTCCTGCACCTGCTGCGCATTCTCGCCCATGTACTGCCTGAGCCCGGTCTGCGACAGGGGATCCATGCCCGGGAAGCGCCCCGCGGGCGTGTACCAGCTGCTCACGGAGAACACCGCCTTGAAGCGGTCGTCGAACGCGGCGCCCCGGCAGGCGAAGAGCCCGCCGTAGGAGATGCCGCCGATGGCGAGGCGCTTCGCGTTCACGCGCGCGCGCTTCAGCACGAAATCGGTGACCGCCCGGATCGGGACCTCGAAATCGGGACGCAGCTTCAGCCGCGTGCTGACGAGCCCCTGGCCGGGCCCGTCGAAGGCGAACACCGCCATGCCGCGCTTCAACATATGCTCGCCGAAATCGTAGAGCTCTTCCTTAGTCGAGTCGCCGCCGGGGACCAGGATGACGAGAGGCGGCCGGGCAATCCCGGCGGGCTTGCGCAGGTAGCCGGGCAGCGTCGTGCCGTCGAACGCAATCTCCATCAGCTCCATCGGGGGGTCCACCAGCGGCGCCGCCTTCTGCCAGCATTCCCCCATCGCCTCCATCCCCGCGCGCCACTGGCTCGGCTCGTGCACGAAAAGGAACGTCGCCCAGTGGTAGTAGAGCGCCGCGCGGATGAAGGCCGCGCCCGCCGTCAGGCGGTGCCCGTCGGCGAGCGCCTTGTCCCCGATCCCGGCGTGCTTGCGCGCTTCCTTGCTCCACTCCCCGCACCACTGGTCCCAGCGCTCGATGCGCTTCTTCAACTGCTCGAACTCCCACGGCGAGACGTAGTGCGAGAGCATGCGCCAGGTGAAGCGCTCGAGCGCCACTTCCACATTTCTATCCGCCATATCGTTCCTTCGGAAAGCGACTCCTCATCCCTCACCCCTCCGCCCTCATCCCTCACTCTGCCTTGGCGCCGCTTGCGCGGATGATCGGTGTGAGCTTCGTCACCTCGACGCGCAGGAACGCCGAGAATTCCTCGGGCGTGCCGCCGACGAGCACCGAGCCTTCCCGCGCGAGGTAGTCCCGGAATTCCTGGCTATTGATCGCCTTCAGGATTGCCGCGTGCAGCCGCCGCACGATCTCCTGCGGCGTGCCCGCCGGCACCAGGATGCCCTGCCAGCCGCCGAACTGGTACCCCGGCACCGTCTCGGCTATCGCGGGAACGTCCGGCAACGATGCCAGGCGCCTGGGGCTGGAGACTCCGAGCAGGCGCAGCTTCCCGGTCTTCGCGTGATTGATGGCCGTCGAGACCGGCGAGAACGACAGATGCGCCTCGCCCGCCAGCACCGCGATCACGAGCTGCCCGCCGCCCTTGTACGGCACGTGGAGCATCTTCGTCTTCGTCATGGTCTGGAACAGCTCGCCCGCGATGTGGCTCGTCGAGCCGTTGCCCGCCGAGCCCATCAGGATATCCCCCGGCCGCGCCCGCGCGAGCGCAATGAGCTCCTTCACCGTCTTCACCGGCAGGGAGGGGTGCACCGCCGCGGCGTTATAGAACTGCGATACCAGCGACACCGGCGTGAAGTCCTTCACCGGGTCGTAGCCGACCTTCGCGTAGATCACCGGGCTCATCACCATGGATACCGAGCCGCCCACGTAGATCACGTGGCCGTCGGCCGGGGAGCGCGCCGCCAGCTCGGTGCCGATCGTCGCCCCTGCGCCGCCGCGATTGTCGAGCACCACCTGCTGGCCGACGGCCTTCGAGAGCTCGTGCGCGAACGCGCGCGCCATGAGATCGGTGCCGCTGCCCGCCGACCAGGGCACGATGAACCGGATCGGCTTCGAGGGATAGGGTTGCGCGTCTGCCACGCCGCAGATCAGCGCGATGGCCAGGGCAGTAACGATTCCGTGACTCCTCGCTCGGTGCTCGTTGCTCGTCACCACGGTCAGATCCCCACGCCCTTCAGCACGTTGTCGTGATAGCGCTTGCCCGCGCCGGCGCCGATCGCGAAGATTTCGCCGAGCCGCGCAACCTTCTCCGGCGAGAGGCGGATGTCGGCGGCGGCGGCATTCAGCTCCACGTTCCTCACCTGGTTGGTGCCCGGTATCGGCACGATGTCCTCGCCCTGCGCGAGCAGCCAGGCGAGCGCGAGCTGCGCCGCCGTTACGCCCTGCCCGCGCGCCATCGCCTCCAGTTCCTCCACCAGCCGCACGTTGCGCGCGAGGTTCTCCGGCTGGAATCGCGGGTGGCGGCGCCGGCGGTCGTTGGGCGCGAGGTCGTCCACCTTCTTAATCCTGCCCGTGAGCAGACCTCTCCCGAGCGGGGCGTAGGCGATGTAGCCGATGCCGAGCTCGCGGCAAACCGGGATGATGTCGCGCTCCACCTCCCGGAACCACAGCGAGTACTCGGTTTGCAGCACGCTGATGGGATAGGCGCGGTACGCGCGTCGCAGCGTTTCCGGACCCGCCTCGCACACGCCGATCCAGCGCACCTTGCCCTGCTCGATCAGGCGCGCCATCGCGCCGATCGTCTCCTCGATCGGCACCGCCGGGTCCACGCGGTGCAGGTAGAAGACATCGATCACGTCCACGTCCATGCGCTCGAGACTCGCCTCGCAGCTGCTCTGCACGTACTCCGGGCGGCCGTTGGTTGCCTTCTTTCCGTTCGGCAGGTCGATGTTGCCGAACTTGCTGGATACGAGAACCCGGTCGCGGAAGCTCTTGACGGCGCGGCCGAGCAGCACCTCGTGGCGCGTTCCCCAGTAAGCGTCCGAGGAGTCGAAGAAGTTGAAGCCGAGATCGAACGCGCGGCGGATCGTCGCGTTGAACGCCTGCACCATCGGCTCGTCTTCGAGCTTGATCGACTGGCTGC
>JBOIEM010000265.1:0-4376 GCA_050741115.1 Burkholderiales bacterium | reverse complement strand
GAAATCGAGATGCGGATACTCGTGTACGGCGCCGGGGCGGTCGGCGGCTACGTCGGCGGCATCCTGACGGCGGCGGGAGCCGATGTCACGCTGGTCGCGCGCGGCGCGCAGCACGATGCCCTCAAGCAGCGCGGGCTGATCCTCGAAGGGAAGACCAGCGGGCGTCCCGATCCCATCCGCGTGCGAGTGTGCCGGCCGGGCGAGGAAAAGCCGCCCTACGACCTCATCATCGTCGGGCTGAAATCGCACCAGATCGCCGGCGCCGCCGCGCACATGGTGAGCCTGCTTGCGCGCGACGGCATGATGCTCCTCGGGCAGAACGGGCTGCCCTACTGGTACTTCGAAAAGCTCGACTCGCCGCTGCGCGGCTCGCGCCTCGAGTCGGTCGACCCTGGAGGCGTGCTCGCGCGCACCATCCCGATCGACGCGGTGATCGGGGGCGTCATGAACAAGCCGGCCGACCTCGTCGCACCGGGACGCATCCGCCTCGCCGATCAGCCGACCGATCGCCTCGTCATCGGCGAGCTCGATAACCGCATCGCGCCGCGGCTCGCGCAGATCAAGGCCGTCGTCGACGCGGCCGGCTGGCCGGCTATGGTGAGCGACGACATCCGTGCGGTGAAGTGGCGGAAGCTGATGTCGAACGGCGTGTTCAATCCGCTCGCGGCGATTACCCAGTCGACCCACCGTCAGATCGGGGATTTCGAGCCGACCCGCCGCGCCGCCCGGTTGATGATCGACGAGGTGCTCGCGGTGGCGGCTTCGGTCGGGGTGAAGCCCGAAATGAACGCGGACCAGATGATCGACGACGTGCGGAAACGGGTTGGGATACTGTCCTCAACGCTGCAGGACGTGCGCTTCGGGCGCGAGCTCGAGCTCGACGCGCTCATCAATTCCGTGATCGACGTGGGGCGGCTCACCGGCGTGGCGACGCCCTACCTGGAGGTTGCCTTCGCCTGCGCCGGGCTGCTCAATCGAAGGATCGTCGACGACGGCGTCGGGTTCGCTCCCGCCGCCGTCAGAAAAGCCTGAATCGCGTTCGCCGCCGGATCGGATTTGCTATTATTCGTCACTCCCGCGCAGGCGGGAGTCCAGAAAGCGGTGTGTAGTCAGAGGCCCGGATGGCAGTCCCGAAAGAATATGACGATCTTCCCGGAACGGTCGTGTTCGACTTTGATCGGGCGCGCCAGGGCTACCATCTCAACATGTTCTGCATGTCGCTGATGAAGCCCGAAAACCGCGCCGCCTTCAAGGCGGATGAGCGCGCCTATCTCGACCGCTGGCCGATGACGGAAGAGCAGAAGCAGTCCGTCCTCAAGCGCGACTGGAACGGCATGCTCCAGCTCGGTGGCAACATCTACTTCACCTCCAAGATCGCGGCGACCGACGGCCTTTCGTTCCAGCAGATCGCCGCCATCATGACCGGCTCGACGCAGGAGCAATACGCCCAGATGATGCTGAAGGGCGGCCGCCCGGTGCAGGGTAACCGCAGCAAGTCGGAGTGGAAGAGCCGTGGCTAGAATCGTGGCGGGCGTGGCGGCATCGCACATCCCCGCGGTCGGCGCGGCGTGGGACAACGGCAAGGCCGGCGAGCCCTACTGGCGGCCGGTATTCGAGGGCTTCGAGCGCTCCAAGGAATGGATCGCGAAAGTGAAGCCGGACGTCTGCATCGTCGTCTACAACGATCACGCCTCGGCGTTCTCGCTCGAGATCATCCCGACCTTCGCGATCGGCTGCGCCGCGGAATTCCCCATCGCCGATGAAGGGTGGGGGCCGCGCCGGGTCCCGCCGGTCAAGGGCCACCCCGAGCTTGCCACGCATATCGTGCAGTCGGCGGTGCTGGACGAGTTCGACCTCACCGTCGTCAACAAGATGGAAGTGGACCACGGGCTGACGGTGCCGCTGACGCTGATGTTCGGACAGCCGAAGGAATGGCCGTGCCCGGTCGTTCCCATTTCCGTCAACGTGATCGTCTATCCGGTGCCGACCGGACACCGCTGCTACATGCTGGGCAAGGCGATACGCAAGGCGGTCGAGTCCTTCGACCAGGACCTGCGCGTGGTGATTTTAGGCACCGGCGGCATGTCGCATCAGTTGCAGGGTCCGCGCGCCGGCCTGATCAACCGCGAGTTCGACACGCGCTTCCTCGACAACCTCACGCGGGATCCCCAGTCGCTGGTGAAGATCTCGCACTTCGAGTACCTGCGCGAGACCGGCTCGGAAGGCATCGAGATGGTGATGTGGCTCGTCATGCGCGGCGCGCTGGATGACGAGGTCAGGGAAGTGCGCCGCTTCTATCACGTGCCGGCGTCGAACACCGCGCTCGGCCACATCATTCTCGAAAATTCACGACTCTGAAAGGAAGGCGGGATGAAGATCTGCGTGGCCGGGCAGGGCGCCTTCGGGCAGAAGCACCTGGACGCGTTGAAGCGCATTTCCGGCGTTGAAGTTACCTCGCTCATCGGCGGTAATCCCGCCGGCACCGAGCAGGTCGCGAAGAAATACGGCGTCCCCCACTGGGGCCACGATCTTACCGAAGGCATCAAGCGCGCCGACGCGGTGATCCTCGCCACGCCGACCAAGATGCACTTCAAGCAGGGCGAGCAGGTGATGCGCGCCGGCAAGCATGTGCTGATCGAGATCCCGGTGACCGACAGCGTCGCGGACGCGGAAAACCTGGTGAAGATCGCGAGGGAGACCCGCGTCACGGCCATGGGCGGCCACGTGCGGCGCTTCAACCCGAGCCACCAGTGGATACACAAGCGGATCCAGAAGGGGGAGCTCAGGATCCAGCAGATGGACGTGCAGACCTACTTCTTCCGGCGCAGGAACATCAACGCCGCCGGCAACCCGCGCAGCTGGACCGACCACCTGCTCTGGCACCACGCCGCGCACACCATCGACCTCTTTGCGTATCAATGCGGAGAGAACATTTCCGATTGCTATGCGATTCAGGGCCCGATTCATCCCCAGCTCAACATCGCCATGGACATGGCGATCGTCGCGAAGGCGCCCTCGGGCGCGATCCTGACGCTGTCGCTCTCGTTCAACAACGACGGGCCGCTCGGCTCGTTCTTCCGCTACATCTGCGACAACGGCACCTACAAGGCGTTCTACGACGATTTGAGCGACGGCAAGGACGTGAAGATCGACGTGTCGAAGGTGGACGTGTCGATGGACGGCATCGAGCTGGAAGACCGCGAGTTCATCGCCGCGATCCAGGAGAAGCGGGAGCCGAACGGCAGCCTCGCCCAGGTGCTGCCCTGCATGCGCGTGCTCGGCAAGCTGGAAAAAATCATCGACCCGGACCGCAAGGCGCACGCCTGATCGGCATCACCCCTCGGCGTCGTAGCCGGGCAGCACGCGTGCGTCGATCACGCACAGCCCGCCCTTCTGCACCGTCTCGACGCCCTTGTCGATGGCCGGCTGCAGGTCGCCCGGCGTCGTGACGGGGCCGATGCCGACCGCCCCCTGCGAGCGCGCCATGGCCGCGATGTCGATGTCGGGGTCGCCGATGCGCATGCCGATCCAGCGATTCTCGACCGGGCGGCTGCGCTCCTTCGCCACGCGCTCCTGGTGCAATTCGTCGTTGAAGAACGAGCGGTTGTTGCAGACCACCATCAGGCAGGGAATCTGGTAATGCGCGGCGGTCCACACCGCCGTGTTGGCCATGAGGAAATCGCCGTCGCCGAGCACGCCGATCGGGAGCCGCCCGCTGCCCTCTAACCCCAGCGCGGCGCCCACGCAGATGCCGGGGCCCGAACCGACGCCGGCGCCGCCTTCCGCGCCCAGGTAGTCGAGCGGATGGCGGAAGGCGCTGTTCGCGCCGCTCCAGCCAATCGGCAGGTGAGCGTAGCAAACGTCCAGTCCGCGCGTCGCCTTGTTGAGGGCGTCTGCGACACCGGTCATCGATACCGCGTCGGCGCTTGCGGACGGCTTCTTGTGCGCGGGGGCGGGCGGCACGCTTGCCGCGCGCGCTCTCGTCGCTTCCAGCAGCATCGGCACCGCCGCCTCCGGCTCGCACATGAGATAGACGTCGATCGGCGGCAGGCCCTGGTGGTCCATGCTCCAGCCGCGGTGGCTGTGCTGGTCGCAGGAGACCTGGATGATCTTCGCGGTGACCGGCTTGGGCCCGAAGGCGCTTTTCAACAGTCCGGCGAGGTCGAGCCAGTCGAGCGACAGAATCACGTCCGCCTCCGCGATCATCTTCAGCGTATCCGGGCCGAAGCGGTTCGCCGGAGGCGCGGCGTGCAGGCGGTGATCCGTCGGGAACGCCGCGGCGACCTTCAGGTTGGTCAGCACGCGCAGATTGAGCTTTTCGGCGAGAGCCACGCGCTGCTTCCACGCGTAGAGATCCCGCGAGCAGCGCCCGGCGA
>JBOIEM010000264.1:0-8874 GCA_050741115.1 Burkholderiales bacterium | reverse complement strand
TCGGAGTTCTCGGCTTCGTCCGCGCTGACGCCGCCGCTCGTGGCCGCATTGGCGCCCAGCGACCAGACGACTGCGATGGCGTTCGAGGTGAGAGTTGCCGCTGCCGAGGCGCAGGCCGTGGGAGACGATCCGGCCGAAGTGTTGCAGGCATTAAGCAGACCTGCACCCATTATGTTGGACATGCCCGCGGCGCGCATGCCCAGAGTATTTGTGGGCGGATTCGGCAAGGTGGTGAATGGCCTCGGGACGCCATTGACG
This sequence comes from Burkholderiales bacterium, assembly GCA_050741115.1. Classification (GTDB taxonomy): domain Bacteria; phylum Pseudomonadota; class Gammaproteobacteria; order Burkholderiales; family SG8-41; genus SG8-41. The sequence goes on along the minus strand of JBOIEM010000264.1, from coordinate 8,616 downwards.
GTCTGGTAGGAAACCGCATAGCGGATGCGGTTCTGCGTCAGTACCCAAGCATCCACGGCAAAGCCATTGCCATCCGCGGGCGTAAAGCCGAGCGTGGCCGCCGGCAGGAACCCAATGTAAACGTTCGTTCCCGCCGCGCCCGTAACTGAAGTGTGGCACAGGCCGTTCGCGGCGCTCCCGCCCGGGGAAAAAAAGAGCTCGAGCCCGTTGCTGGTATCCGAAGCGGGGCAAGGAAACCGGCCGGTGGCTGCCGCGTAGCCGATCAGCGCGTCGCGCGCCTGGTCCAGGATGCGCTGGGTAGTGTCGATATTCCGGTTCTCGACCTGGGTGCCGAGCGGGACCAGGATGCTGCCGAGCAGAAGGGCGATGATGAATACGGCGATCGCGATCTCGACCAGCGTGAAGCCGCGAGGATTTCGCCGCGCCCCGGTGCGGCAAATTCCTGCCACAAGATCTTTCGACGAACCGCGGGAAGTCCCCGCCAAATAGTTCCTCATGGAATTGTGCGGGTGATCGGGCAGGGTGGGATTCATGCCGGATTGGCCGTCAACTCGTTGGTAAAGGTGTTGGTCGGGATCTTTCCGGACAAGAGTTCGGCAACATCCTAGGGGATGGTGTAGAGCCGGTCGCGCGCATACGCAGTAGACGAGGGCGTCTGAAAAGTGTTGTCGCCATCTCTGTTTACGACGTCGTCGACGTAGTCGGATAAGTTGGTGCTGGGACGACTCGCGTCGGCCGGACCAGTGGTGATCAGCACCAGGTTCCGGGCGGCGCCATCAATGGTGAGCGTGCCTCCCGTCTTGTCTTCTGTTTCGTCGGGCGCGACAGCATAATAGAAACGTTTTCCCCATTCGTTGGTCCCGATCATCCACGCCGGAACGGTTAGTCCCAGTGACCCCCATGTTTCCGGCAAAGGAAACTCGATCGGAACCATGCCACGATTCCGGCCGCTGACGCTGTCGTCGTCGAAATCATTGGATGCCCACGGGTAGCAGGCGCACGCGCTCAATGACCGGTAGCTCTGCAGCAGCGCAAGCATCTCCCGGGCAACGCGTCGCTCGAGCGGCGGCATCACATCCGCCGTCGTGATGACGAGAAGTTTGTCGTTGAATGTGCTCGAGGTCTGCGCGCCGATGAACGGGCCGCCGGCGATCGCATTGTTGACGCCGTCCGTCGCGTCGAGATAGTTCGCTGGGTTATTCGTGCTGGCTGAATCGCGGATTTGGCCCGCAACCAGCGGCCCCGGTGCGAAGATGACGGCCACCGCTTGCGCGGTGAGCACGGTCGCGGCGCTGTCCTGATAAACGGTGAGGCCGCCCTTGGTGTCGACGTCGAGCATCCCGGCCGACGAATGGTCCCGGAACGCCGGGAACAGGGCATACCAGAGACGCTCGCCGCTCGCGTCCCGCGGATCCGGCAGCCCGAGAGTCCTCCACGGCAGCCTGCCGATGTAATTCGGGCAGACACCACCGTAGGCAACCGTGGACTCGGCGCTGCCGTCATCATCGATATCGGGGCAGGGTAGTGAGCCCGGCCGGGTACCATCCGCAACGGCGCGCCCGATCAAGGCCTGCTTGGCCTGCGCGAGCGACGCAGCTGTATCCCGGTCGCGCCGCAGGGCCGCCGAGGTCGTGTCGACCATGCCGTAGACAAGGAGCGCAGTCGACGTCGCAACCAGCGTTACCACCAGGAGCATCGCCTGCCCGCGTTGGGAACGGCGGGGAGCGGACTGTGAAATGAGTGGCACCGCTGTCATGGCTTCGCCGGAATTGCGGGGTTCGGCGCGGCCCCGGGCCGAGCGCTTGCCGTCTCCACGAGCGCTCGGGAGATCGCGTCTTCCAGACGCTGGGTCTCGCGTTCCTCGCGCTCCCGCTCTGCGGCGCGGTCGGGCGCGGGGGGCTTGGCGGCCCTGGCGCTCGCCGCCGGCTTGGCCGCGGGCTTCGGCTCGGGTTTGGGAGCTTCGAGCCTGCGTGAGTATCCTTCCTCGACGGCGCCCGACAGCAGCTCGACGCTCTGTCCGGGCTTGAGGTTGACGCTGCGGCCCGACTGGGGCACCTGCAGCGTGACGCTGCCGTCGGCACGCACCCGCCCGACGATGGCGGCGGCGCCCGCGGACTCCCGGTCGTGCACGGGCTGGTTGTTGATCCAGACGGTGGTCCTGCCGTCGCTCCGCCGCACTAAGCCGCCGTAGGTGATGGTCTGCGGGACCGGCGCGGCTTCCTCGGACTTCTCGGTGGCGAGCGCGGCCCGCGCCCGCTGGCTGCGCGCGATATCGAGCGATGCACGCTGCGCGGGCGTGAAAAACAGCCGGCCGAGCCGCTCCTGGGCCGGCGCTGGAACCGGGATCGTCGCCGCCAGCGTGGCGCACGCAAGGACGCCCAGTTTCCAGCCGCGTGTCACGGTTCACCCATCATGGTTTTCTCAATTCCGCGGCCGCGCCGGCCTTGACGGTGATCCATGACAGGTCGCATTCCGCATTGACGTTCGGCTGGTAGCGGATCACGCCGCGGGTGTCGATCCGCCGCAGCAGGCACTGGTCGACGGTGAAGATCCCGGTGCCCAGAAGCGCAAGGGAATCGAAAAACCGCTCGAGGTCCCCCTCGTGCAGCAGGCGGAAGCGCACCCGCATGATCGACTGGTTGAGCATGAGCGGCCCGGGGTTGAATTCGGAGGCGAACGCATAGGGCCTCTGCGCCCCGATCTGGTAGTCCACGCCGAACAGGTCCGCCTGCTGGTTGGCGAGCCGCAGACCATCGAGCCAGTTGATGCGCTGCTCTTCGCCGACGAATCCGGTGCGCTCCAGCTGCCGGAAGCCGCCGATATAGCGCACGATGATGTCCTTTTCTTCGCCCGATTTCTGCAGGCGGGTCCGCGCCTCCTTCAACTGGATTTGCTGCTGCGCGAGCTGCTGGCGCGCCGCGATCATCAGGCGGCCGGAAGAGTAGACGGCCAAAGCGCCGAGCAGCACCACGCTCACGAGCGCGATGAGCGGATTTCGCAGCGCCTGGAGGTCGGCTTGGTTCATTGCGCGGGCTTGAGGACCAGAAGCAGCTTGAAATCCGCCGTGCCGCCCTGTTCGGGATTCTCGAGCGTGTTGCCCGAGAGGGACAGCGCGGGATTGACGTTTAGAGGCAGTTTCACCACCCGCACCTCGGAGACTTCAGGCTCATCGGCAAGCCGACCGGCGAAACTGTTGATGGTGACGATGGCGCTGCGGTAGTCGCCGCGGAACGGCCGGACTTCGCCGTCAACGAGCGCGCTTTCCTTGCGCTGCCCGGCGGGTCCAGCCGATGCCCGGGCGGGCTGCGCGGCCTCGCGGGCGCCCTCGATATCGATTTCAGTGACGCCGTATTTCCAGCCGAACTCCCGGATCACGATTGTTGGGCTCGTTTCCAGCACCCGGCCGAGGAGCGCCATGACTTTCTGCGGGGAGTGAGCGGTCGTGCGCAGACGCTGCGCGATTTCGACCGTCTTCTTCAGGTTCTCGGCCGAAGTCGGCGCCTGCGGAAACTGCCGCGTGATCTCGAGGTACTGGGCGGACCGAAACCCGGTCTGGCGCGCAGCGTCTTCCGTTTCCCCGCGCAGCATCACCGTGTGATACAAGTTCGTGCCGGTCCACACGGCGGCCGCTACGATCAGCGCGCCGCAGCCCGCATAGATGGCGCGTCGTGCCTGGAAACGCTTGTAGCTCACCATCGCGCTCGGAGGCGCGAGATTGCTTTCGGGCGTCTTCAGCCCGAGGAGATGCAAGGAGATCGAGTAGGGCGAGGCGTCGAGCAGCGCGGGGTCGATGCCGAGGCGGTTCGCCAGCTCGCCGCGGCCGACGCGCATGCATTCCAGGCTCGGATTGTCGCGCGCGACACCCGCCGCCTCGTCCTGCAGCTCGTCGCCCCGGTCGATCAGCAGCACCGTGAGGTGCTCATCGAGCGTCATCGTGCGCAGCGCGTGCAGGTAGAGCCGGGTGTTGGAGATCTCCTCGGAGAAGTAGCGGGCGCGGTTCTCCGGCCTGCCGCTGTCCCCGCGCGTCAAGCGGCTGAGCCGGAACTGCCGGTCGCGGAAGAACGTGAGCCGCAGGCCCGTCGCATGCTGCGCCACCAGCAGCAGGTTGGTCGCCTTTACGTCGAGCCTGCCGATCAACTCCCCGCTCACCATCGGCAGCAGGTAGATCCCCGCAAGCGGCATTCCGCGCGCGGCGACCGCCTGCACCCAGTCCGCGATCAGGTCGGCGTTGGTGAGCGCCGAGAAGAGGTAACGGTCGTCGCGCCGCTTGCCGGTGTCGCGGCCGAGCAGCGTGGCGGCCATGTAGGGCGAGTTCCGGTAGTGCTGCTTGAGCTTGCGGCCGACCATGTCGGCGCGGTCGCTGCCGAACGCGTGCGGCAGGGTCTCGAAGCGGTAGTCTTCCTCGACGGCATCCACCACGATCTGGGCGGGCATGTCGGGGAGCCGGGCGAGGTACTCCTTGAAGTCTGCCTGGCCGCCTTCGTCATTGGCAAAGGTCCGGCACTCGGCGATCTTGCCGCCGCGCCAGTGCGCGGCCGTCACGACCGGCGCCGAGATGCCGATGAGGAGCTTGTCAGCCATTCAAGTCTGTGAGGGGTGAATGCCGAATGGTAATGGAACGCGCGCTAGCGGCAGTGGCATACCGTCACGAACGAATTTTAATACAATAAATCAATAAGTTAGAACTTGATCTTGCCGAGAATATCATACACCGGTCCCATGACGGCCCAGACGACAAAACCGAGCAGCCCGCCCAGAACAATGGTCATCGCCGGTCCCAGCGCTTTTTGGGCCTTGTCCACCGATTCCTTGACGTCCCGATTGTAGAAGTAGGTGATGTTCATCAGCGCCGCATCGAGCGCGCCGGTGTTCTCGCCCACGCGCAGCATGCGAATGACGAGCGGCGGAAAAACCCCGAGGTTCTGAAAGGTCTCGCTCAGGCTTTCCCCCGCGGTGATCTGCTGGCCCGCCCGCGCGAGGCCGTCCGAGATCACCCGGTTGTTCACGACCTCCTCACTGGTCTTGATCGCGTCGAGCACGGTGATGCCCGAGCGGTAGAGGAGGGCGAAGACGTTCGCAAAGCGTGAAAGAATGATCTTGAGCAGGGTCGGCCCGACGAGCGGCAAACGCAGCGTCGCATAGTCCCACATGTACGCGGCGCGCGGGCTGCGCTGGACGGCGGCGGCCAGAGCCACGAACACGACCAGCGGGACCCCGAAAACCACGTACCAGTAATGCGTCATGAATTCCGAGATCGCGATGAGCACCCGGGTTTGCGCGGGAAGGACGAGGCCCATGGTCTTGAACAGCTGTGCGATCTGCGGCACCAGGAAGATCAGCAGCGCGATCAGCACGCCCAGCACGACGATTAAAGTGATGAGCGGCAGGATCAGCAGCCGGCGGGTCTGCGAAATGAGCTCGTCCAGCCACCTGAGGTTATCCGCCAGGTTCTTGAACACTTCCGGCAACTGCCCGGATTGCTCGCCTGCCCGGATCAGGCTGACGAAGACGTTGTCGAAGACGGTGGGATGGTTGGCCATGCACTGCGAAAGCACCTTGCCGCCCTCCATGTCCTCGGTCATCGCGGTCAGCACGTCGCGGAAGCGCGGGTTCTCGATGGATTCGCGCATATCGCGCAGGCCCTCGAGGATCGGTATGCCGGAGCGGGCCATCTGCTCCATGTCGAAACAGAAATTGATGAGATCCTGGCGCTGGATCTTGCCGCCGACGGCGAACGCACGGGTCTGGCGTTCGACCTGCCGGAAGGTGATGAGATCGAGCCCCATGCGCCGCAGGCGCAGCTCGAGGTCGACTTCGTTCACCGCCTCGAGTGCGCCGCGTGCCGGCCGGCCGGTCTTGTCGATCGCCTTGTACTCGTAGGATGGCACGGTTCCGCGCTAGCGGTAGCGCCCGGTCAGATCGATCTCGCGCGCCACCTCGGTGAGGCTCGTCGTGCCATCGATCGCCCGCTGCAGACCCTCGTCCGAGAGCGAGCGAAAGCCCTTGGCCATGGCCGCCGCGCGCATCTCCTTGGCGGTCGCGCGGCGCGCCACCAGCTCGTCGAGGTCGCTGTCCATCACCAGGAGCTCCATGATGGCGCTGCGACCCTTGAATCCCTTGTTGTCGCAGTGCTTGCAGCCGACCGGCCGGTGCAGGAAGGAGACCTTTTCCCCCGCGGGCCCGAGCAGCTGGCGCTCCTCGCGAGACGGCGCGTAGGCCTCCTTGCAGTGGGTGCACAGCACGCGCACCAGACGCTGCGCGATCACCCCGATGATATTGCCGGCCATGATGTCGGGCTGAATGCCGATGTCGAGCAGACGCGGGAAGGCGCCGAGAGCCGAGTTCGTGTGCAGAGTGGTGAATACCTGGTGGCCGGTCATCGCGGCGCGGAACGCCATCTCGGCGGTTTCCTTGTCGCGCACCTCGCCCACCAGGATGATGTCCGGGTCCTGGCGCATGATCGAGCGGATGCCGTCCGCAAAATCCATCCGCGCCACCTCGCCCACCGATGTCTGCCGCATGAGCGTCAACGGGTACTCGACCGGGTCTTCAAGCGTCATGATGTTGACGGTTTCGTCGTTCACCTGCGCGAGGAGCGAGTAGAGCGTCGTGGTCTTGCCGCTGCCGGTGGGGCCGGTGACGATCAGAATGCCCTCGGGACGCGCCAGCATGAGGTTGATCCTGTCGGTCGCCTGCCTGGAGAGCCGCATCCGGTCGAGACTGATGATCGACTTTTCGCGGTCGAGCACGCGCAGCACGATATTCTCGCCGTAGATGGTGGGCTGGGTGGACACGCGGAAGTCAATCGGCCGGCCGTTCAGGGTGAGCGAAAGCCGCCCGTCCTGCGGCGCGCGCGTCTCGGCGATGTTCATGGCGCTCACCACTTTCACGCGCACAGTGATTCCCGGCAGGTAGGTCTTGTGCAGGCTCCTCACGGTCTCCAGCACGCCGTCGATGCGGTAGCGGATGCGCAGAAAGGCGTATTCGGGCTCGAAGTGAATGTCGGAGGCGCCGCGCTTGACCGCGTCCACCATCAGGGCGTTGACCAGCCGCACCATCGGTTGCGTGTACTCGTCGCCGCCGCCCGCCGCCTGCAGGCTCTCGTAGTCGATTTCCCCGGTCTCGATCTCCTTCAGGATGCCGTCGACCGAGAGCTCGTATCCGTAAAAGTGGTCGGTGTAGTCCTCGAGCTGCGCCTCGCTCGCGAGCTGCGTCTTGATCTCGATCTGCGGGCCGAGCATGGCGCGCAGCTGGTCCATCGCGACCACGTTGAAGATCTCGGTGGTGGCGACGGTAAGCACCTGATCGGCCGGGTCGTAGGCGATCGGCAGCACGCGGTTGCGGCGCGCGAAGTCCTGCGAGACGAGCTTCAACGCTTCGGGGTCGGCGACCACCTGCGCCAGGTCGATCGCCTCCTGGCCGATGGTGCGCGCCATGATGTCGCGGATGGCGCTTTCCGTGACGAAGCCGAGCCGCACCAGCAGGCGGCCGATGGGGATGTTGTTGTGGCGCTGCTCGGCGAGAGCGATCGAGAGCTGATCGGTGGTGATCAGTCCCTGCTGCACCAGCAGCTCGCCGAGGCGGAGTTTTTTGCGCTGTTCGGCCATGATGCGGAACGGCCCGTGTCGCCGAGCGGGCTATTCTACCTGCGCGGCGAGCTTGCCGATGCGCTCCTGGGCCTGTGCGAGGTTGAAGTTGGCGCGGCCCCTGACCGCTGCCAGCTGCATCGCGCGCTGGTAGAAACGGAGCGCGAGCTTGGGCTGGCTCACGTGCTCGAGGCCGACCGCGAGGTTGTAGGCGTAATCGGGATTGGCCGGCTCGAGGTGGTGGGCCTGGAAATAGGCGTACTGCGCCGCCGCCCACTGCGACTGGTCGGCGTACAGATTGCCCAGGGTGAAGTAGAGGTGCGCGGAAGGCGCGCGCGCGATGAGCTGCTTCAGCTTCGATTCGGCCGCGACCGGGTCGGCGCGGCCGAGCAGCGCGATCAACCCGCTTTGCGCGAGCGCGTTCTGTGGTTCGATCTCCAGCAGGTGCAGGTAGCGCCGTATGGCCTCATCGCTGTTGCCATGCCGTACCGCCACCGCGGCGAGCCCGAGCAGCGCATCGACGTTCTTGGGCTCGGCGCTGAGCACTTCGTGGTAGGAACGCTGCGCCTCGTCGAGCCGCCCCGATTGCAGCGCGGCATAGGCCTGGGGGAGCGCCGGATGGAGGACCGGCTCGCCGCTGCCCGGGCTGACCACGACGGTGTTGCGCGATGCCGGTTCCTCCGGCGCAGCGGCTGGCCCCTTCGGCTGCGGCTTCTGGCGCAGTGCCGCCGCCTCGGATTCCGCGGCGGCTTCCTGGAGCAGGGGACCTGCCGGCAGGGGTCCGGCTGGGGCGGACGCCTGGGCGAGCGGCGCCACCAGCCCCTTGGCGGGCGCGAGCGGCGGCCGCTCGATGAACAGACCCGGATGCGCGATCTGCAGATAGACGTAGATGCCGAAGCCCAGTGCGAACAGGCCGGCGATCGCTCCCAGCACCGGCAGCGGGTACGCCCGCACGTAGGCGCCCACTCCGCGCCTGGCGGGCCGGCTGGCGGCGGCAGCCTGCATGACCGTGCTGGCTTGTGCCTGGGCC
>JBOIEM010000263.1:0-11524 GCA_050741115.1 Burkholderiales bacterium | reverse complement strand
GCCGGCAGCGCCCAGCTTCTTCCCCACCAGCATGCCGTCGACCGCAGCGTGCGCCTCGCCCGCGTCCATCGCCACGACCACGCCCTTGCCAGCGGCGAGCCCGTCGGCCTTGATGACAACGGGGGCGCCGTGCCGGTCGAGAAACTCGTGCGCGGGCGCGGCTTCGCTGAACGCCGCGTAGGCCGCAGTCGGAATGCCGTGGCGCTGCATGAAGCTCTTCGCGAATTCCTTGGAGCTTTCCAGCCGGGCAGCGGCCCGCGTCGGGCCGAAGATTCTCAATCCCTCCGCCTGAAAAGCGTCCGCGATGCCTTCGGCGAGCGGCGCCTCCGGTCCGACCACGGTGTACGCCACCGCTTCCTTGCGCGCGAGCTCGATCCACTCCGGTATCGAAGCGGCCGGTGCGTTGCTGAGGCCGTCTTCGCGCGCGGTGCCGGCGTTGCCGGGGGCGACGATCACCCGCGAGACCCGCGGCGAGCGCGCGAGCTTCCACGCCAGGGCGTGCTCGCGGGCTCCCGATCCAATGACGAGCAGCTTCATGAAAACCGGGATTCGCGGGGCCAGAGCCTATCTCAACAATAGGCTCTAGTGCCGGAAATGCCTTAAGCCGGTGAACACCATCGCCATGCCGTGTTCGTCGGCAGCGGCGATCACTTCATCGTCGCGGAGGCTGCCCCCCGGCTGGATGATCGCGCGCGCACCCGCCTGCGCTGCCACGTCCACGCCGTCGCGGAACGGGAAGAAGGCGTCTGAGGCGACCACCGACCCGCGCAGGTCGAGGTCCGCGCTCTGGGCCTTGAGCACGGCGATGCGCGCAGCGTCCACGCGGCTCATCTGCCCCGCGCCCACGCCGAGCGTCCGGCCGCCGCCGCAGAACACGATGGCGTTTGACTTCACGAACCGCGCAACCGTCCAGGCGAACAGGAGTTCGGCCGTCTGCGCCTCGCTCGGGCGCGTCCGGGTGACGATCTTCAAGTCCCTCGCCTCGATGCTGGCGGTATCCGGCGACTGCACCAGCAGGCCTCCGCCCACGCGCTTGAAGTCGTAGTCGTTTGCGCCGGGGCCCGGCGCCACCTCGAGCACGCGGGTATTGGCCTTGCCCGCCAGCGCCCGCGCCGCTTCCGCGCCGATCGCCGGGGCGATCACTACTTCCACGAACTGCTGTGCGATCGCCTGCGCCGCGGCAGCATCGAGCCCGCGGTTGAAGGCGACGATGCCGCCGAAAGCCGAGGTGGGATCGGTGGCGAGCGCTTTGACGTAGGCCTCGGCGAGGCTCGCCCCGCGCGCCGCCCCGCAGGGATTGGCGTGCTTGACGATGACGCATGCCGGCCCGGAAAAGCTCTTCACGCATTCCCACGCGGCGTCGGCGTCCGCGATGTTGTTGTACGAAAGCTCCTTGCCCTGCAGTTGGCGGTAGGTGCCGAGGCTGCCCGGCGCGGGCCGGGGGTCGCGGTAGAACGCGGCTTGCTGGTGCGGATTCTCCCCGTAACGCAGCGGCTGCACGCGCTCGAACTGCAGGTTGAGCCGGCGCGGAAAGCGCTCGTGGCCGCCCGCGCCATCGAACGCCGTGAGGTAATTGCTGACCGCGCCGTCGTACTGAGCGGTATGCGAGAACGCCTTCTGCGCGAGGGCAAACCGCGTCGCGGCCCCGAGCGCGCCCGCGGCGGATTCCATCTCCCTCAGCACTGCTCCATAGTCGGCGGGATCGATCACCACCGCGACATGCTCGTAGTTCTTGGCGGCGCTCCGCACCATGGCGGGACCGCCGACGTCGATATTCTCGACGGCCTCCTCGAGCGTGCAGCCGGGGCGCGCCACAGTCGCGCTGAAGGGATAGAGATTGACGACCACCAGGTCGATCGGCGGGATGGCGGCCCGCTGCAGCGCAGCGATGTGCCCGGGAACATCGCGCCGGGCGAGGATGCCGGCGTGCACCTTGGGGTGGAGCGTTTTCACCCGCCCGTCGAGCAGCTCCGGGAAGCCGGTATAGTCGGCGATTTCCGTGACGGCGAGCCCGTGCTCCTTCAGGAGCCGGGCGGTGCCGCCGGTGGAGATGAGCGTCACGCCGAGGCGGGCGAGCCCGCGCGCCAATTCGGCGACCCCGGTCTTGTCCGAGACGCTGATCAGCGCCTGCTTGATGACGGACATCAGAACTTGATGCCGTGCGTCCTCAGTTTCTTGCGCAGGGTGTTGCGATTGATGCCCAGCATCGCCGCGGCGTGGGTCTGGTTGCCGCGCACGCGGTGCAGCACGCTCTCCAGCAGCGGCTTTTCCACGCAATTGATGACCATGTCATAGACCGCGCAGGGTTTCTCCCCGTCGAGATCCCTGAAATAGCCCTCGATCGCCCGGCGCACCATGCGCGCCATTTCGTTCTCGTTCATCATGCTGCGAGTTCCTCGACATAGGTCAGGCGCCGCCCGCGGTCGGCGAGCTGCGCGAAGAAATCGTCCACCGCCGCGAGCTGCTCGCGGCGGGTTTCGAGCCGGTTCATGGCGTGGCGGAACGCCGCCGATCCGGCGAGCCCCTTGGTGTACCAGGAGATATGCTTGCGCGCGACGCGCAACCCGGTGTGCTCGCCGTAGAACTCGTAGAGATCGTGGAGGTGGGCCACCAGCACGCGGTGGATCTCCGCGACCTCCGGCAGCGCAAGCCGCTTGCCGGTTTCCAGGTAATGCTGGATCTCGCGGAACATCCACGGGCGCCCCTGGGCCGCGCGCCCGATCATCACGGCATCCGCCCCGGTGTAATCGAGCACCTGCTTCACCTTTTCGGGCGTTGCGATGTCGCCGTTGGCGATCACCGGAACCTTCACCTGCGACTTGACCGCGGCGATGGTGTCGTACTCGGCCTCGCCGGAGAAGCCGCAGGCGCGGGTGCGGCCGTGGATCGCAAGCGCCTGCACACCCGCCTCCTCCGCGATTCGCGCCACCCGCAGCGCGTTGCGGTTCGCGCGATCCCAGCCGGTGCGGATCTTGAGCGTGACCGGGACGGCCACCGCCGCCACGACCGCCTCCAGGATCCGCCTGACCAGCGGTTCGTCCGTGAGCAGCGCCGAGCCCGCCATGACGTTGCAGACCTTCTTCGCGGGACAGCCCATGTTGATGTCGATGATCTGGGCGCCCTCCCCGACGTTGTAGCGGGCCGCCTCGGCCAGCATCCGCGGGTCCGCGCCGGCAATCTGCACCGCGATCGGGTCGGCCTCGCCCTCGTGGTTGGCGCGCCGGCGCGTCTTCTCCGATCCCCACAGCAGGGAATTGCTCGCCACCATCTCGGACACGGCCATGCCCGCGCCCAGGGTCTTGCACAGCTGGCGGAACGGACGATCGGTGACGCCCGCCATCGGCGCGACGATGAGATTGTTCTTCAGCTGGAACGGGCCGATGTGCATCGCGCGCGACGGTTCCGCGATCGTTGTTTCAATTCCTGCGGGGAAGGGCGACATTGTAATCGCTCGTCCCGCGCAAGAAAAGCAATTCCTGCATTTTTTTCCGGAGAGTGTTGCAGTGAACCCACACGCGTGGCGCGCGACGCAGCGCAGTGCTCGCGCGACACCGCGTAACTCGTCACGCGCAATGGGGGCAACCCGATTTCCCGGGCTAGCCGCGCGCGCCGAAGATCATGCGCCGCGCGACAAAGTCCCGCGCCGGAGGAATCGCGCCCAAAGCCGCGAGACCGAGGCCGCGCGCGAGCCTGAGGGCGGCGAGCTCGTTGGAAAACAGGCGCACCAGCGAATCGGTGAACAGCACCCCGCCGCGGCGGTCGAGCCGGCGCCGGGCCGAGTAGGCCCGGACGAGCTCCGGACCGCCGATCGGGACGCGGTCGCGGTCCCGCAGCAGGGCGGCGAGCTCCCAAGCATCCCGCAGCCCGAGGTTGAGTCCTTGTCCGGCGACCGGATGCAGCAGCTGCGCCGCATTGCCGAGCACCACCGTGCGCTCGCCCGCAATGCGGTCCGCGACTTTCAGGGACAACGGGAACCACGCGCGGGCGCCGGCGCTCCTGAAGTTGCCAAGGCGGGTTCCAAAGCTTTCCTGCAGCCGCGCGAGGAACGCAGCCTCGGTCACAGCGCACAGTTGCCGGGCCTGATCCGGCGCGGTCGTCCACACGAGAGCGAGCGCCTCGCCCAGCGGCAGGAGCGCGAGCGGCCCTTCCGGGGTGAAGCGCTCGTAGGCGGCGTTCCGGTGCGGCAGGCTGCTGGTCACGCGCGCGGTCACCGCGGCCTGTCCGTAATCGCGGACCCGCAGCCGAGCGACCGGGAGCGCCCCGCCGTCGGCCACGGCGAGCAGCCTCGCGCTGGCGCGGCCGGCTCCGTCCGCGGTAGTCATCACCACCGCCGCCGCGTCGGCTCCGGCCTCGAGCGCACCCGCCGTGCCCCGGATCAACTGCACGCCGCCGGCCGCTTCCAGCGCCTGCGCGAGCACGCCGGAAAGCTTCCCGTAATCGAGCACGTAGCCGAGCGCCGGCACGTCCACCTGCCGGGCGTCGAGCGCCACCCGGCCGAAGCCGCCGCGTTGCGAAACGTGGATGCGCTGGATCGGTGTCGCGTCCGCGAGCGCCTCCCATACGCCGAGCCGCTCCAGTATCAGCCGGCTGCCGTGCGAGAGCGCGATCGGCCGCGAGTCCGCCGCGCCGCCCGGAGCCCGCGCTTCGAGCAGCCCGAGCGCAAGGCCGGTTCCCCGCAAGGCGAGCGCAAGGGCGGTGCCGACCGGGCCGCCGCCGACGATCAAGACGTCAAAGTCAGCCATCGCGCGCCGCCATCCACGCCTCGATTTCGGCCGCGCTCCGCGGCGCATCGCGGGTCAGCACCTCGGCGCCGCGGTCCGTCACCAGCACGTCGTCCTCGATGCGCACCCCGATGCCGGCGAAGCGCGCGGGCACGCCCTCGCCGGGCCGGATGTAGCAGCCGGGCTCGACGGTGAGCACCATGCCCGGGGCGAGCGCGCGCCAGCCGCCTTGCAGCTTGTAGTCGCCGGCATCATGCACGTCGAGCCCGAGCCAGTGTCCGGTGCGATGCATGTAGAACTTCTTGTAGGTTTCGGTCTCCACCACTTCGGAAAGTCCCCCGGAGAGCAGCTTCAGGTCGATCAGCCCCTGGGCAATCACGTTGACTGCCGCGCGGTGCGGCGCGTCCCACGGCGCGCCGGGATTGACCGCCGCGATCGCCGCGGCCTGCGCGGCCAGAACCAGCCCATGAATCTCGAGCTGCGGCCTGCTGAACCGGCCGCTGACCGGGAAGGTACGCGTGAGATCGGCCGCATAGCCTTCCAGCTCGCAGCCGGCGTCGATCAGCAGCAGCTCCCCGTCCTTGAGCACCCCGTCGTTCTGCACGTAATGCAGCACGCATGCGCGTTCACCCGAGGCGACGATCGGAGTGTAGGCCGGCGCCTGGGCGCCGTGGCGCCGGAACTCATGCAGGAGTTCGGCTTCGATCTCGTACTCGGCGCGGCCCGGCCGCGCCGCGCGCATGGCGCGGCGGTGCGCGCCGCTGGTTATCGCGGCCGCGCGCCGCATCACGGCAAGCTCCTCGGGCCCCTTGATCAGCCGCATTTCATCGAGCAGCGCGTGCACGTCCTTCACCGCCTGCGGCGCGGTGACGCCGGCCCGCACCCGGTCGCGCACCTGGTTGATCCAGCCCGTCACGCGCGCGTCCCACGCCGCGTCGGCACCGAGGTGGCAGTAGAGCGCGTTGCGATCGGCAATGAGCTCCGGTATCCGCGCGTCGAGATCGGCGATCGAGTGCGCTTCATCGAAGCCGAAGGCCGCGCGCGCCGCCTCCGGGCCGTGGCGGAAGCCATTCCAGAGCTCGCGCTCCGCGTCCTTGTCGCGGCAGAAGAGAATGCTCTTCGGCTCGGTGCCGGCGACGATCACCAGCGCCGCGGCGGGCTCGCGGAAGCCCGTGAGGTAGTAGAAATAGCTGTCAAAACGGTACGGGTAGTGCGAGTCGCGGCTGCGTGTGCGCTCGGGCGCAGTCGGAATGACCGCGACTCCCTCCTGCATGGCCGCAGCGAGCCGGGCACGCCGCCGCTGGTAGACGCCGATGTCGATGCTCTGCGCCATGATGAAATTATAAGGCCCGGCCGGCCGCGCCTGCCGCGGCCTGCAACGCTAGAGAACGCTCTTCGCGGCGAGCGCGCGCTCGAGCGCTTCCAGGCGCAGCGGCGTGCCGATGTCCATCCACAGCCCGCGAAAATGCTCGCCGGTGACGAGCCCCCGTGCCATCGCCGGCGCGAGCAGCGCCGCGAGCTGGCAGCGGGCTCCGCGCGCGACACCCGCGAACAGTGCGGGGGCGTAGACGCCGATGCCGCTGAAGGTGAGGCGGTCGCCGCCCTCCGCCGACACCTTGTCTGCGGCGAGCGCGAAATCTCCCCCCGGGTGATGCGGGGGATTGTCCACCAGCACGAGGTGGGCGAGCCCGCGACCGCGCGCAAGCGCCGCCGCGGGGGCCGCCAGCCGCACAAAGTCAAAATCACAGTAGATGTCGCTGTTGACCACCAGGAAGGGACCGTCACCGAGCAGCGGCAGCGCGTAGGCGATGCCGCCGCCGGTTTCGAGCGGTTCGGCTTCGCGCGAATAGAGAATGCGCGCGCCGTAGCGCGAGCCGTCGCCCAGCTCCCGCTCGATCATGCCGGCGAAATGCGAGACATTGACGACCATCTCGGCGTAGCCCGAGCGCGCAAGGCGCTCGATCAGGTGCGCAATGAGCGGCCGGCCGCCGGCCGCGAGCAGCGCCTTGGGCACGCGGTCGCTGAGCGGGCGCATGCGCTCGCCGCGACCGGCGGCGAGAATCATCGCTTTCATGCGGTGAAACCCGGGGAATCGGGAATCGGGCCCATTTCCCAATTCCTACTTCCCGTTCCCGGTCGGGACCGGCTCACGTGTGCCAAGCTCGTCCAGGAGGCGCGCCAGGGAAGCGAGCTCCCGGTAGCGCCCCGCCACCGCGCGCGCATAGCCGAGGAAACGCGGCGTGTCCTCGAGATAGCCGCCCTTGCCGTCGCGGTAGTGGATGCGCGCGAAGATGCCGAGCACCTTCAGATGGCGCTGCAGCCCCATCCACTCGAAATCGCGATAGAACGCGCTGAAATCGGGTTCGACCGGCAGTCCGCGCCGCTTTGCTCCTTCCCAGTAGCGCGCGGCCCAGTCGATCACGCGCTCCTCATCCCAGCTCACGAAGGCATCGCGCGTGAGCGAGACGAGGTCGTAGGTGATCGGGCCGTGCACCGCGTCCTGGAAGTCGATCACGCCGGGGTTGGGATCGCTCACCATGAGGTTGCGCGGCATATAGTCGCGATGCACGAACACCGCCGGTTGCGCCAGGCTGCGCGCGACGACGAGCGTGATCGCGTCCGAGAGACTTCGCTTCTGCGCGCCGGAGAGCGGCAGCCCGCGGTGCCGGGCGACATACCACTCCGGAAAAAGATCGCATTCGCGCCTGAGCAGCGCCTCGTCGTACGGCGGCAGCACCCCCTCGCGGCTCGTCAGCTGCCACTTGAGCAGCGCCTCGATCGCGTCGCCGAACAGCCGGTCGGCGTTGGCCTCGTTCAACGCCGCGAGATAGGTCGTGTCGCCCAGGTCCGTGACGAGCAGGAATCCGCGCGCGAGATCCTGGGCGATCACCTCGGGGGCGTTGATTCCGGCCGCCCGCAGCAGCGTCGCGACCCGCACGTAGGGGCCGCAGTCCTCGCGCTCCGGCGGCGCATCCATCGCGATCAGGGACCGCGCGTCTCCAAGGGTCACGCGGAAATAGCGCCGGAAGCTGGCATCCGCGGAGGCCGGATTGAGCTCGAACGCGCCCGCTCCCAAACGCGCGCCGAGCCAGCCGCGTAACTGCTCCAGCCGAGTGTCGTGATCCGGCGCCAAACCGATTGCCTTCAGCGGTGAATTGTGCGATTTTAGCACCGCGCCGAACTGGCATTTTTCGATGCAAAAACTGATAATTACGCGCCTGTCGCTGGCCCTCGTGTGGGCGCTGCCGCTCTCCGCCCACGCGCAGCAGGGTCTGACGCTGAAGCCGCAGTCCGCACTGCTCGTCCTGCCTCCGTCGCTCCGGGAGGACATACCGCTTTTCATCGAAGCGGACCGGCTGCAAGGGCACCAGGAGCGCGAAGCCGAGGCCGAGGGCAACGTCCGCCTGAGGCGGCGCGGGCAGGCGGTGTACGCCGACCGGCTGCGCTACGACAAGCCGACCAACGAGTTCACAGCCCAGGGCAACGTGCGCATGGAAAGGGGGGCCGACGTGCTGGAAGGCGCGCGCCTGCAGTACAACCTCGAATCCGACAGCGGCTTCCTCGATCAGCCGAGCTACACGCTGCACAAGAGCCCCCAACCCGGCGGGGGACGGCAGCCATTCCGCGACGGGGACGGGCGCGGCAGGGCGGAGCGCATACTGTTCGAGGGTCCCGGGCGCTTCCGCGCCGAGCGCGGCGCTTACACCTCCTGCGGCCCCGGCAACGAGGACTGGTACCTGCGCGCGGGCGAAATGGAGATCGACAAGGAGCGCGACCTCGGCATCGCGCACGATGCGACCATCGTGTTCCTCGGCGCGCCGATCTTCTACTCGCCCTACCTGTCGTTCTCGCTCCACCAGGAGCGCAAATCCGGCTTCATCACACCGCACTACGGGAACACCGATACGGGCGGCGTGGAGGTCACGATTCCCTACTACTGGAATATCGCGCCCAACCGCGACGCTACCATCTCGCCGCGCATCATGACGCGGCGCGGAGTACAGACGCTTGGAGAATTCCGCTATCTCGAGCCAACCTACCTGGGCGAAGCGCGCGCGGAGGTCTTGCCGGATGACCGTGTCAAGGACGGAGAGCGGCGCAGCGCCTATTTCGTCCGCCACGACCAGACGCTGCCGAGCGGCTGGTTAGGGAAGCTCAGCCTGCAGAGGGTCTCGGATGACACCTACTTCACCGATCTCTCCACGCAGATCGCCAAGACCTCCCAGGTGCAGCTGCCGAGCGATCTCACCGTCGGCCGCGGCGGAACCTGGGGCAGCGCCGGCGGCTACGGCTTGAACGCCCTGGTCCAGCGCTGGCAGACGCTTCAGCCCGATCCCCTGCAGCCGGTGACGCCGCCGTACAACCGCCTGCCACAGCTTACCCTGACCGCGGCGCGCGCGGATCTCCTGCGCTCGGATTTCGATTTCTATGGACAGTACACGGCCTTCGATCATCCGACGTTCACCACCGGCACCCGGATGGTGGCCTATCCGAGCCTCTCCCTGCCGCTGCAGACGGCGTACGCCTCCGTGACACCCAAGTTCGGCGTCAACGTGACCCGATACCTCATCGACACCAACAACGCCGGCTTCGCCGACCAGAGCCGCGCGGTGCCGATCTTCACCACGGACTCGAGCGTGGTGTTCGAGCGCCCGACCACGATCGGGGGCGCCGCTTTTCTGCAGACCCTGGAGCCGCGGCTGTACTACGTCTATATCCCCTTCCGCGACCAGAACGACATTCCCGTGTTCGACAGCGCCCAGCAGGACATCAACTTCGCGACCATCTACTCGGAGAACCAGTTCTCCGGGTGGGATCGCATCAACGACGCCAACCAGTTGACCTTCGGCGTCGCCTCTCGCTTCATCGACGCCGATACCGGCGTGGAGCGGCTGCGCGCGGCCATTGCCCAGCGCTACTATTTCACTTCCCAGGAGGTTACCCTGCCCGGCGTTGCTCCGAGCACCTTCTCGCGTTCCGACGTGCTCGCCGCCGTGTCCGGAGCGGTTGCGCCGCACCTGCGGGCCGACGTGGGGCTGCAGTACAGCACCAACCTCTCGCAGACGCAGAAATTCAACGCCGGACTCCGCTACCAACCGGCCCCCCGCCAGGTGCTGAACCTGAGCTATCGCGAAACGCGCGACGCCCTGCGCCAGACCGATATCTCGACGCAATGGCCGCTCGGACGGGGATGGACGGGGCTCGCGCGCTGGAACTACTCGCTGCGGGACAGCCGCACGCTTGAAGGACTGATCGGCGCGGAATACCATGCCGATTGCTGGTCGCTACGCCTGGTCGGGCACCGCTTCGCCACGACCACCCAGGAGGCGTCCACCACGTTTTTCCTGCAGCTCGAGCTGGGCGGGATGTCGCGCATCGGCGCCAACCCGCTCGATACGCTGCGACGCAGTATCACCGGCTATGAGCGGCTCGATCCCCGTTCCCCGAGGCCCGATGGCACCAGCCCGTCCTACTATTGAGCAAAATTGCGCGCGCACAGGCACTTCGCGTACGCGGCGTCCGCTGCGGGGCGCGGTTCTGCTTGCCGGGGCGCTGTGCGCCATCGCCGGCGCCGCCCTCGCGCAGCCGCCGAAGCCGGTGGTGGTACTCGACCGCATTGTGGCGGTGGTAAACAACGAGGTGATCACGCGGGCCGACCTCGATCAACGGCTCCGCGCCGTTACCCTGCAGTTGCAGCAGCAGGGCACTCCGCTGCCCCCGCGCGAGACCCTGCAGCAGCAGCTCCTCGACCGCCTGATCACCGATTTGGTGCAACTGCAGCTTGCCAGGGAGACCGGGCTGCGCGTGGACGACTCGGAGCTCGACCGCGCGATCCAGCGCATCGCCCAGGAGAACAAGCTCACCCTGGAGCAGTTGCGCGCGACTCTGGAGAAGGACGGCATGCCGTTCCACCGCTTCCGCGAGGACATACGCAACGAAATCATCCTGTCGCGCCTGAGGCAGCGCGAAGTCGACAACCGGATCGTGGTGAGCGAAGGCGAGATCGAAAGCTTCATCAGCGCCCAGCAAGGGCTCGGCGCGCGCGGCGAGCAGTACAACCTTTCCCACATCCTGGTAACGGTCCGCGAAAACGCCGGGCCGGAGCAGATCCAGGCCCGCCGCGGCCGTGCCGAGGAGGCGCTCCAGCAATTGAACACGGGCGCCGACTTTCGCCAGGTCGCCGCCGCGTACTCCGACGCGCCGGACGCGCTGCAGGGCGGCGCCATGGGCTGGCGCGACGCGGCGCGCCTGCCGGCGCTGTTTCTCGACGCGCTGAAAACCGTGCAGCCCGGCGAGGTGGGGCCGGTCCTGCGCAGCGCGAACGGCTTCCATATCTTCAAGCTGAACGGGCGGCGCAGCTCGAGCACCCCGGTGATCGTGCGCCGCACCCACGCCCGCCACATCCTGGTGAAGACCAACGAGCTGGTGCCGCAAGCCGAGGCGCGCCGCCGGATCGAGTCCCTCAAGGAGCGCCTCGAAAACAAGGCCGACTTCGCCGAGCTGGCACGCCTGCACTCCGAGGATGCGAGCGGCTCCAAGGGCGGGGACCTCGGTTGGCTGTCGCCCGGTGACACCGTCCCCGAGTTCGAGGGCGCGATGAACGCGCTCGCGGCAGGCGAGATCAGCGCTCCGGTGCAAACGCCGTTCGGCTGGCACCTGATTCAGGTGCTCGACCGGCGCGACGAGGACATGTCGCGGGACCGCCAGCGGGTGGCGGCGCTGTCGGCGCTGCGCGCGCGCAAGTCCGACGAGTCCTACCAGGAGTGGGTGCGGCAGCTGCGCGACCGCGCCTACATCGAATA
>JBOIEM010000262.1:0-9365 GCA_050741115.1 Burkholderiales bacterium | reverse complement strand
GCGAACGACATCGCGGCCCCCGCGCCGATCACGAAGTGGTCGAGCACCTTGACGTCCACCAGCGCGAGCGCCTGCTTGAGCGCGCCGGTGAGCGCTTCGTCGGAACGGCTGGGCTCGGCGATCCCCGAGGGATGATTGTGCGCAAAGATAAGGGCTGCGGCGTTGTGGTGCAGCGCGCGCTTCACGACCTCGCGCGGGTAGACGCTGGTCTGGGTGAGCGTGCCGCGGAAGAGCTCCTCCACCGCCAGCACCCGGTTCTGCGCGTCGAGGAACACCCCGACGAAGACCTCGTGCGGCCGGTCCTGCAGCTTGAGCCGAAGGTAGTCGCGCACTGCTTGCGGCGAGCCCAGGGCGGAACCGCGGTCGAGCTTCTCCCGCAGCGCGCGCCGCGCCATCTCCAGCACCGCCTGGAGCTGGACGTATTTCGCCGCGCCGAGGCCGGATACCGCGGTGACCGCTTCCAGGCCCGCCGCGAACAGCCCGGAGAGCGAGCCGAAGCGGTCGAGCGCCTCGCTCGCCACGTCAACGGCGCTCTTGCCTCTCACCCCCGTGCGCAGGAAGATCGCCACGAGCTCAGCGTCGGAGAGCGCGCCAGCCCCCTTGCTGATCATCTTTTCGCGCGGCCGGTCGTCCGGGCGCCAGTCGGTGATCGCCATTAACGTGAATCGTGAATGGTGGATTGCGGTTCGTTCAACCATTAACGAGTGAGTCATGAGCCGCGTTTACCCGGCGCGGTACTTCGATCCGAGATTGACGATTTACGACTCGCGGCTTTTGCGGTTACACTCTTGACGACTGCTTGAAGTAAAAGCTCCAGATGGCTGAAAGTTCGAAAAAATCCGTCGTGCTCGGCGTCACCGGCGGCATCGCGGCCTACAAGGCCGCCGAGCTCACGCGCGAGCTTGCGCGCAACGGCATCGAGGTGCAGGTGGTCATGACCGAGGCGGCCGGCGGGCTGGTCGCGCCCGCCACCTTCCAGGCGCTCTCGGGAAAACCCGTGTACACGGACCTGTGGGACGCCCGCGCCGCCGACAACATGGCGCATATCGAGCTCTCCCGCGGCAAGGATGCGATCGTGGTGGCGCCCGCCACCGCCGATTTCATCGCCAAGCTCGCGCAGGGACTGGCGGACGACCTGCTCTCGACGCTGTGTCTCGCGCGCGAATGCCCCCTGATCGTGGCGCCGGCGATGAACCGCCAGATGTGGGACCACCCGGCGACGCGCCGCAATGTCGAGCGCCTCCTGCGCGACGGGGTGGCGATCCTCGGGCCCGTGAGCGGCGACCAGGCGTGCGGCGAGTTCGGCATGGGCCGCATGCTGGAAGCGCGCGACATCGCCGATGCGGTGACGGCCTTTCTCGCCCCGAAGACCCTGCGCGGAACGCGCGTGCTGATCACCGCCGGCCCGACGTTCGAGACGATCGACGCGGTGCGCGGCATCACCAACCGCAGCTCCGGGAAGATGGGCTACGCCGTGGCGCGCGCCGCGCTCGAGGCCGGCGCCCGGGTGACGCTGGTCTCGGGGCCGACCAGCCTCGCCGCGCCCGCGGGCGTGCAGCGTGTGGACGTCGTCTCCGCGCGCGACATGTTCGAGGCCGTGAGGAAACGCGTGGCGGATACCGACATCTTCGTGAGCGTCGCCGCGGTCGCCGACTACCACGTCGCCAGCCCGCGCCGCCGGAAGATCAAGAAGTCCGCGCGCAGGCTGCAGCTCGATCTCGTGCCGAACCCGGATATCCTGGCGTGGGTCGCGAGCCGTCCGCGGCCGCCGTTCTGTGTCGGCTTCGCGGCGGAGACGGAAAACCTGCGCCGGCACGCCGAAGCCAAGCGCCGCGCGAAGAAAGTGCCGTTGCTCGCCGCGAATCTCGCGCAGCACGCGATCGGCGCGGATGACAACGAGCTCACGCTGTTCGACGACGCGGGCGCCCACAAACTCCCCCGGGCGCCCAAGGGGGTCGTCGCGCGGCAGCTCATCGCCCACATCGCCAAGCTCTACAAGGGCGCAAGCCGCAAGCGCTAGGCAGTGGGCGGACCCGGAACGTCTTGCTCTTGCCGCCTGCCGCTCACCGCGGACCGCTCACCCGTTTATGAGAAGAATTGAGGTCAGGATCCTGGACGAGCGGCTGCGCAGCGAGTTGCCGCGCTATGCGACGGCGGGCGCGGCGGGACTCGACCTGCGCGCCTGCATCAGCGCGCCGCTCGCCCTGGCGCCCGGCCAGACCGAGTTGATCCCCTCGGGCATCGCCATTCACCTTGCCGACCCCGGCCTGGCGGCGATGATCCTGCCGCGCTCGGGCCTCGGCCACAAGCACGGCATCGTCCTCGGCAACCTCGTCGGCCTGATCGACTCCGATTACCAGGGTCAGATCTTCGTATCCACGTGGAACCGGGGCAGCGCCCCGTTCACGATCAACCCCTTGGAGCGCCTGGCCCAGCTGGTGGTGGTGCCCGTGGTCCAGGTCGGCTTCAGCGTGGTGGAGGATTTCGACGCGAGCCGCCGCGGCGCGGGCGGCTTCGGCAGCACGGGCAAGGGATGAGGGATGAGGGCGGAGGGATGAGGGGCTGATGAAGTCAGCGTTGGTCTTGTTTGCTCATGGCGCGCGCGACTCGCAATGGAGCGAGCCGTTCCGCGCGATCCGGCAGGCGGTCGCGGCACGCCGTCCCGATCTCACCGTGGAGGTCGCGTTCCTCGAGCTGATGCAGCCGGCGCTCGCCGACTGCGTGGCGCATCTCGTCAAGGCCGGCCACACCCGGGTCACCGTCGCACCGCTGTTCCTGGCGCAGGGCGGCCACCTCAAGAGGGACATGCCGCGCCTGCTGAAGGAACTGAGCGCCCGGCACGCGGCGGCGGAGATCACGGTGCTGCCGCCAATCGGGGAGGTCACCGAGCTGCTGGACGCGATCTCGGAATGGCTGGTGAGCAGCGCGCCGCGCTGACGCATATCGTGACTCGTGACCGGTGACTGGTACACGCCCAAGGCCGTTGAATTCGCCCCAAGTCAAACGCCTGTTGGCGGGCCTCGTGCTCATGCTGGACACGCCCGCTGCCTGCGCGCAGCTTCCGGAAATCCCGCTCGTCATCAATGGCCACCGGCTGACGGTGGAAGTCGCGGCCACCGATGAGACCCGCACGCAGGGCCTCATGCACCGCAGGATGCTGCCGGAGAACCGCGGCATGCTGTTCGTCTTCCGGGAAACCGGGCCGCACGCCATATGGATGATGAACACCTACATCCCGCTGTCGGTGGCGTTTCTCGACGAGCGCGGCCTGATCATCAACATCGCCGACATGCAGCCCCACACGCGCGACACGCACGCCGCGGCGAAGCCCGCGAAATACGCGCTGGAAGTCAACCAGGGATGGTTCTCGAAGCGCAGAATCGCGCCGGGCGCCCGGATCGAGGGGCTCGAGCGCGCGCCGCCTGCAAGGTGAAGCGTGACTGGTGACTGTTGACTGGTGACTAGTGTCAAGAAAAACGCCCGGGCGTGCCCGGGCGTTTCGTTGAAGCCTGCCGCGATCAACCGAAGAAGATGCCCTGGTGGCCCGCCGCCGCCATGAAGAATAGCATCGGGATCGAGAGCATGGTGTTGGCGCGCGAGGCGAGGAGCGCGACGCGTCGCGCTTTCGCCTTTTGCTCGTCCGTCGCCTGCACCAGGCCCAGGATCTTCTGCTGGTTGGGCCAGATCAGCACCCACACGTTGAAGAGCATGATGGTGCCGAGCCACGCGCCGACCCCGATGGCGTAGAAGGCGTGATTCAGGAACAGGAAGGCGTTGAAGAAATTCCGGCCGAGCAGCATCGCCCCCAGGAGCCAGGTCGCTACCGCCGCCCAGCGGAACCAGAACAGCGCGCGCGGCGCGACGTGCTTGGTGATGCCCGCCCCGGTGCCGTCCTTGCCGGCGTCCGCGAGCGCCGGCACCTGCACGAAATTGAAGTAATAGAGCAGGCCGATCCACATCACGCCCGATGCAATGTGGAGCCAGCGCCCGATGCCGAGTTGTATGAAGTCCATCATGGCCGGCCTCCTACTGCAACGCGTACTTCACGATGTTGTACAGGACCAGTGTGAGGACCACGCCCCAGAACACCGTCCACCCCAGCGAGTCTAGAAAGTATTTCATTTTTGAGCCCTCCACCTGGATACGCATTGCGCGAGAGTATGCAACCTGAATATTCTAGTACAGTTGGACGCGTGCAGCAAACCCATCGGGAATTCAACGAGCTGTAACCGGTGAGCGGCGCCGGCGCCCGATTCGCGTGCGCGACCCGGCGCGTCCGGCGGGCAGAATCCGCAATGGATGGGCACATCTTGGCTGTTGCGCTTGCGCGACAGGTCGTACCCGAAAGCGGCGAACTTGAGTAAACTAACGAGGGTAACGGGATGGGCCCGGATATTCCGGCCAGTCCGGGAGCATCAAAATCGGACTGCATATGCCGCATCGATTTGGACACGCACTTGCAGCCATCGCGCTCACTGCGGCGGCGCTGCAGCCCCTCCTCTGCGGCGCGCAGGCCCGGCTATCCCCCGAACACGGCGGACTGGGGCTCAGACAGCAGACCGCAGCCGGCACGGATGCCGTGTTCGGCGGCGCGCGTGAGCTGACGCGCAGCGGCCTCGGCGCGGCGGAGACGTACGGCGGCGTGGCATTCGCCCTCTCGCGCGCCTGGGGTTCGTCCCTCGAAGCGGCCTATGCGCCGGAATCGCCGCTCACACCGCGCCAGTACGCGCTGGCGGGCGAGGTGCGCACCGCGCTGGGCGACCGCAAGGCGCTGAGCGTGGGTATCAAGTACCGGGTGTACGACACGGACCCGGGCGTGCCGGGCGAGGGCGTGCCGGCGAACGGCTACACGCTTGCGCCTTCCCGCGTCCCCGGGACCGGCTATCCGCCCGGATATCAGGTGCGGTTCGGCTACCAGCACAGCCCGTTCACCCTGTTCGGTCTCGCAGTGAGCCGGGATCTGGAAACCTACGCAGCCGCGTTCGACCCCGCGAGCCCCTATCCGCTTCAACTGTCTTTCACCGGGCAGCACTGGCTTTCGCCCAGCTGGGCGTTGAGCTACGACGTGCTGTCCGCCGATCTCGGCGGCCCGAGCCCGCTGCGGCGCCAGGGCCTCGGGCTGCGTTTCGGCATGCGCTACCGGTTCTGAGCGCAGCCGCGGCCTCGCCTGACTCGGGCGGGCTGGACCGGGCCGCGCAATCCAAGGGCTTCAAGGAGATTGTCCATGACGACACGCGTGCTGAGTCATTCGCTGATAGCCACTCTCGCCTCGATTTCGATCCTGTCCTTGCCGAGCGGCGCCTGGGCCCAGGACTACCCGGCGAAGGTCGTGCGCGTGATTGTCCCATTTGCCCCGGGCGGCGGGAGCGATATCACCGCGCGCCAGGTCGCGCAGAAATTCAGCGAGCAGTTCCGGCAGCAGTTCGTGGTGGACAACCGCGGCGGCGCGAGCGGCCTGATCGGCATGGAGCTCACGGTCAAGGCGCCGCCCGATGGCTACACCATCATGGTGATGTCCGGCAGCTTCGCGGCGACGCCCGCGACGCACAAGCCGGCGTTCGACCCGATCAACAACATCATCCCCGTCGCCGAGGTGGGCTACACGCCGTTCGTGCTGTCGGTGCACCCCACGCTTCCCGTGAAAACGACCAGGGAGCTGATCGCGCTGGCGAGGGCGCGGCCGGGGCAGCTCAACTACGTCACCCCGGGCGTGGGCAGCCTCACGCACCTCGCGACGGAGCTCCTCATCAACATGACCAAGATCGACATGGTCGGCATCGCCTACAAGAGCACCGGGGCGGCGCTGCCCGATCTGCTGTCGGGACAACTGCAGCTGATCGTGGGGAGCCTCCTTCCCACCTTCCCCCACATTCAGGCCGGAAAGCTGCGCCCCCTGGCGGTAACCACCGCCAAACGCTGGTACTCCCTGCCCAACGTCCCGACCCTCAATGAAGCCCTGCCCGGCTACGAGGTCGAGCTCTGGTTCGGCGTGATGGCGCCGCGGGGCACGCCGCCCGCCGTCATCGACCGGCTCAACGCGGCGGTAAACAAGTTCCTGCAGGAGCCGGACATGAAGAAGAACCTCGAAGCGCAGGGCATGGTCCCCTCGGGCGGCACGCCGCAGCGCTTCGGCGAGCGCATCCGCAAGGACTACGACCGCTGGGTGAAGGTCGTACGCGAGCAGAACATCAAGCCCGAGTAACGCGTCGGCGGGCGCATGAAAAGCTCATGCACGAACCTGGCGCGGGTGGGTGCATTCCTCGCGCTGGCCGGATGTTCCCAGATCTATCCCACCCTGCAGGAGCACCAGATTACCCTGCGGCCCGGCGATCTCGAAGCATCCGGCATCGCGTTTCTCACGCCGTCGACCGTCACCGGCCAGGAGCAGGAAAAGCAGGCCGTGGCGTTCGTTTTCGCCGACGTGGTCAAGCGCGAACGGCGGGGCCTGCGGGTGGTGACGCTCGCCGAGACGCTCGGCGCCATCAACAAGGCGGGACTCGCCGACGACTACAGGAGGATGTACGACGACTACCGAGACACCGGCCTGCTCTCGCGTGACGTGCTGCTCCGGGTGGGCAAGGCAACCGGTGCCCGCTATCTCGCCCAGCTCAAGCTGCAGGGTTTCGGACAGGGGGCGAAGGAGCGGTTCGGGATTCTCGGTATCCGCATCGTGGAGACCCAGTACGCGCATGTGCGACTGTTCTTTCAGATCTGGGACAGCAACGATGGAACGGTCGCGTGGGAAGCCATGCAGGAGATGCGCATTTCGCAGGAGAGGATGAGCGAGGAACCGATCATGCAGCGCGCGGTGCTCGAGCGTACCGCGCACGATCTCATCGCCAGGCTGCCGTAACTCCCGTCACCCGTCACGCAATCCGAAGCACCGCCTTCGGATTCATGCGATTACTGCTGTCTTCCAGACTTGTCGGTAAGAGGGACGAAGCGCACCGCCAGGATGTTGCGGCGCGTGATCCTCCCGTCCGGCTGCTTTTCGACCAGCAAGAGCGACTGCCCCGCCGCCTGGCCGCCGACGGGGACGACGAGCCGCCCGCCGGGCCTCAGCTGGTCGATCAGCGGCTGCGGCACCTCGCGGGGCGCGGCCGTCACCATGATGGCGTCGAACGGCGCGTGCTCGGGCCAGCCGCGGTAGCCGTCGCCGCTTTGGGTCACGACGTTGCCATAGCCGAGCCGCTTCAGCCGTTCCGCGGCTTCGCGCGCGAGCGGCTCGACGATCTCGATGGTATAGACCGTGCTAGCCAGCTCGGCGAGCAGCGCCGCCTGGTAGCCGGAGCCGGTACCGATCTCGAGCACCCGGTCGCCGGGCAGGACTTCCATGAGGTCGGTCATCAGCGCGACGATGAAGGGCTGCGAGATGGTCTGGCCCATGCCGATCGGCAGCGGGCGGTTGGCGTAGGCATTGCGCCGCTCCGACGCGGGAACGAATTCGTGGCGCGGCACCCTCGCAACCGCCTGCATGACGCGCTCCGAGAGGCTCGCGCGGCCCGTCTCGAAGCGCGTCTCGCGGGTGAGCGCCGCGATCTCCTCCACCATGCGCTTGCGCGGCGGCTCATAAACATCCTGATCCTGCGCCTGCGCCGCGCCCGCCGCGGCGGCGGGTGCCGCGGCGCCGAGCAGCGCGAGTACGCAGTTACGCAGAGCACGCATGAAGAAAAGGGGCATACCGGTTGCCCAGTATGCCCCGCGGCTCCCCGCCTCCGCAACGAGGCGCGGGAAGAAATCAGCCCTTCAGGCAGGCGCTCATGAACTTCTTGCGCGCATCACCTTCGAGCTTCTTGGTGCCGGCCTCCTTGTTGCAGTTCGCCATCCGCTGCTGCTGCTTCTTCTGCGCGGCGGTCGGGCCCGCACCTTCACCAGACAGGCACGTGCTCATGAACTTCTTGCGCGCATCGCCTTCCAGCTTCTTGGCACCCGCCTGCTTGTTGCAGTCCGCCATTCTCTGCTGCTGCTTCTTCTGCGCTTCGGTCGGCTCCTTCTTTGCCTTCTCCTGCGCCAGCGCCAGTGGCGATGCCGCCAGCATCAGGCCGCACAGCGCTGCTAATATCAGCTTGCTCATCCTCGGCTCCTCAAGTCATTGATTTCATTGAGCCTGCCGGACTGCCAGGCCCCCCTTGCCGCTACCTGCGACCGGTACCATAACGCATCACGCGGATTTGCGCTGACCTGACCTCGTCAGCCCGAATCGGGCGGCGACCCGTTCGCGGGACTTCATCCGGCTCCCGCTGCGGTTGATATTTGGGTGCATTATTATTCGACCGAGCCTCCGGACATGAAGCGAATTTACGGGGAAGCCCGCGCAACCACAACAAGGGAGGACACGCAATGCGAACTTACTGGCTGATGACTGCGCTTCCTGCGCTGCTGCTCGCGGCCGGCGGCGTGCACGCCCAGCAGAATTACCCGACCAAGCCGATCCGGCTGATCGTGCCGTTCCCGGCCGGCGGCCAGACCGACATCGTGGTGCGGACGCTGGCGCATAAATTGACCGAGACCTTCAAACAGCAGGTGGTGGTGCACAACCGCGCCGGCGGCGGCGGCACCATCGGCGCCGAAATCGCAGTAAAAGCCACCCCCGACGGTTACTCCTTCGTCGCCGTGTCGACCAGCTACGCCTCGAACGCAGCGCTCTACAAGCTGCCCTACGACCCTCTCAAGGACATGGTGCCGATTGCGATGATCGGCGAGATCGCCAACCTGATGACGGTCAATCCGTCGAGCTCCTTCACGAGCGTCAAGGAGCTGATCGCGTATGCCAGGGCGAATCCCGGCAAGCTCAATTACGGCTCCGGCGGCGTCGGCAGCGGCAACCACCTCGCGACCGAGCTCTTCAACCAGATGACCGGCACCCAGATGACGCACGTGCCGTACAAGGGCGCCACCTCCGCGGCCAGCGACCTGATGAGCGGGCAGATCCAGCTCATCGTCGGCGGCTCGCCGGAGCATCTCGGCGACCGGCTCCAACGCGACGTCGCAATGTGGCAAAAAGTGGTCAGGACCGCCAACATCAAGCTGGGAGGCTGACCCCCCGGTCGGCTCGGCGCGGGAGCTTCCTCAGGCTTTCAGGAACTCGTCCAGCACCGCGCACCACGCCGCCGCCAGGTTGCCGCGGTGGTAGCCGCCGCCGCCGAAGCCCATGATGCGCCCGCCGCAGAACTCGTTCGCGAGCGCGCACAGGCGCCGCGCCGCGTGCGCGTGCGCGGCCGGCGTGTATTGCAGCATCGCCAGGGGATCGCCCGCCAGGCTGTCGGCGCCGCATTGGAACAGGATGAACTCGGGCCGGGACCCGCGCACGTGCGCCTCGACCGCCTCCCACACCTTGAGGAACTCCCGGTCGCCCATGCCCGGCA
>JBOIEM010000261.1:0-4973 GCA_050741115.1 Burkholderiales bacterium | reverse complement strand
CCCTTCCGGGACCGGTTTTTCATGCTGCTTGGGCGCGAATCCTATCTTGATCGGGTCGAGCACGAGACCTTGAGGAAGCCCGGCGCCTACGACGAGCCGCGCGTCCACTTCGCCGTCAACTGCGCTTCCATCGGCTGCCCCATGCTGCGCGAGGAGGCCTATGTCGCGGAGCGCCTCGACGCCCAGCTCGAGGAACAGGCCGCGCGATTCCTCTCCGACCGCTCGCGCAATCGCTACGACGCGGCGAGCGGCACGCTCGAGGTATCGAGGATATTCGACTGGTTCAAGGAGGACTGGACGAGCGGCTACCGGGGCCTGGACGCCAAGGCAGCCCCCGTCCAGTCGCGCGAGCAGTATTTCGCGCGTTACGCCGCCCTCCTTGCCGACAACGCGGAGCACCGCAAGCGAATCCAGGACGCGAAAGCCGAACTGCGCTTTCTGGAATATGATTGGGCGCTCAACGTCGCAAAGTAGTGAGAGTAGCCGCCGGGTATGGCTATATCCATCATCGTTCCCTGTCTCAACGAAGCGGAAGGCATCGGCATCGCGCTCGCTGCGCTGGCGCCGCTGCGCGCGCGGGGGGCCGAGGTCATCGTGGTGGATGGCGGCAGCAGCGACGGCACGGCGCACCGCGCCGCGCCGCGCGCGGACTGCGTGATCAGCGCCGCCCGCGGGCGCGCCTCGCAAATGAACGCCGGGGCCGCGCGCGCCCGCGGTGAGATCCTGCTGTTCCTGCACGCAGACACCCTGCTGCCGGAATCCGCCGACGCGCTGATCGTCGAGGGACTGAAGCGCTCGCGCCGCGGCTGGGGCCGCTTCGACGTCGCCATTTCCGGCAGGAACCCCCTGCTGCGGTTGGTGGCGTGGTTGATGAACGCCCGCTCGCGGCTGACGGGGATCGCGACCGGCGACCAGGCGATCTTCGTCACCCGTTCGCTCTTCACGGCGGCAGGCGGCTACCCGGAGATCGCGCTGATGGAGGATATCGCGCTCAGCAAGCAATTGAAGCGCTTCGGGTTGCCGCTGTGCCTCAGGCACCGACTGCTCGCCTCGGGGCGCCGCTGGGAGAAGCACGGCGTCATCCGCACCATCCTGCTCATGTGGCGGCTGCGCCTCGCGTACTGGCTCGGCGCCGACCCACGCAAGCTCGCCGTGCGCTATGACCGTGGTTGACGCCGGCACGGCCGTCATCGTTTTCGCCCGGGCGCCCTCCCCGGGCACGGTCAAGACGCGTCTCATTCCCCTGCTCGGGGCGGAGGGGGCTGCCGCGCTTCACGCCCGGCTCGTCGAGAAAACCCTGGAAACGGCGCACGCCGCCGCTTTCCCCCGGATCGAGCTGCACGGCACGCCCGGCATAGACGACCCCTTCCTCCGCTCCTGTGGCGCGCGTTTCGCCGCAGCTCTGGTGGCACAAGCGGGCGACGATCTCGGCGCGCGCATGCACTCGGCTTTCGAATCCGCGCTTGCCGCCCGCCCGCGCGCCCTGCTCGTCGGCTCCGACTGCCCCGCCCTGACCGCGCGGCATCTGCGCCAGGCGGACCGCGCGCTGCGCGACGGCGCCGACGCCGTGCTCGTTCCGTGCGAAGATGGGGGTTACGCGCTGATCGGATTGACGCGCGCCGACGCGAGGCTCTTCGATGGCATCGCGTGGGGCGGCGGGACCGTGATGGCGGGGACGCGCGCACGGCTCTCGGAGCTCGGCTGGCGCTGGCGGGAGCTCGAGACGCTGTGGGACGTCGACCGCCCGGACGACTATGCGCGACTGATCGACTCGGGCCTCCTCGACGATCGCTGCACGATTGAAGCGTCATTCCCGCGGAGGCGGGAATCCAGTTAGACATTGATTTGGATTACAGTCGCTTTCTGGGCTCCCGCCTTCGCGGGAGCGACGAGACGTTTGCGACGCACTTCTTAGATGCCATTCACCACTCTCATTTCCGCTAGCTCGCTGGCGGAGCACCTCGATGACCCCGACTGGGTCGTCTGCGACTGCCGTCACGACCTTGCGGATGTCGAAGCGGGCCGCCGCGCCTACAGCGTGTCGCACATCCCGGGCGCGCGCTTCGTCCATCTCGACGACGACCTCTCCGCGCCCAAGACGGGCCGCAACGGCCGCCATCCGCTGCCTGATCCTGATCGCTTTGCGCGGCGTGTCGGCGAGCTTGGCATAGGGAACGGCTCGCAAGTCGTCGCCTACGACGCAAGCGGCAGCTATTATGCCGCGCGAATGTGGTGGATGCTGCGGTGGCTGGGACACGAGCCCGCCGCCGTGCTCGACGGCGGCTGGGACGCATGGGGGAAGGCCCGGTTGCCGGCGTCGGCGGCGGTACCGCAGGTCAAGCCGGCGCAGTTCGTGCGGCGTCCGGCGCTCGCGCGCGCCGTGACCGCGAGGGAGATTGCGCAGGATTCCGGAATACCGCAGCGCCGTCTTCTCGACGCGCGCAGCCCGGACCGATATCGTGGCGAAAACGAAACGCTCGATCCCGTCGCTGGGCATATCCCGGGTGCGATCAATCGCTTTTTCAGGTTGAACCTGGAGGCTGACGGCCGATTCAAACCGGCGACGATCCTCAGGAAAGAATTCACCGAGTTGTTCGGAAACAATGCGCCCGGAAACGTGGCGCATTACTGCGGATCCGGCGTCACCGCCTGCCACAATCTCCTCGCGATGGAGATTGCGGGTCTTGCCGGCTCGCGTTTGTACCCGGGTTCGTGGAGCGAGTGGTGCGCGGACCGGTCGCGGCCGGTCGCCACGGGCGACGCCTAGCCGTCAGCCGTGAACACCCTCCTTGCCGATTTCATCCTGATCGTCCACTTCGCGTTCGTGTCGTTCGTGGTCGGCGGCCTCGCGTTCATCTGGATCGGAGCGGCCGCGGGCTGGGCGTGGGTGCGCAACTTCTGGTTCCGCGCCGCGCACCTTGCCGCGATCGGGTTCGTCGCCGGCGAGGCGCTGCTCGGCATCTGGTGCCCGCTCACGATCTGGGAGGACGCGCTGCGCGGCGTGCACGCGGAAAAGAGCTTCGTCGCGCGCTGGATCCACCGGGTGATGTTCTACGATTTCCCGGGATGGATGTTCACGAGCGCGTACGTCCTGTTCGCGCTCGTCGTCGCGGCGACCTGGTGCTGGATACGCCCGACAAAAAGGGGCGCGTAACGCGCCCCTTCGATTCCGGCGGATGGATTTCAGCGATCAGCCGAGCGCGTCGCCCCAGATGTTCCGCGCCCAGCCCCAGGCGAAGCCGCCCTCGATCTCGGTCGCTGACGGGGAAACGCCGCCTGCGCCTTTCACCGGCACCAGCGTCTTCTGCGCCTTGTCGTACTGGTGTATCGAGGTCACGTGCATGGCGGAACGGCCGTCGACGAAGCTGTAGCAGGTGTTCATGATCGCCGGCTCCCGGTGAACCGGCTCGCCCTTCAGCAAAGCGATGACCGCCGCTGCGCAGATCTTGCCGTGCTGGTTGGCCATGCTGGCTGATTTCGGCATCGCCGGCGCGGAGAGCGTCGCGTCGCCCAGCACGTGTACGCCCTTGACCGCGACGGATTCGCAGGTCAGCCAGTCGATGCCGCACCAGCGCTGGTTTGCGGTGATGAGCCCCGCCTGGCGCGCGATCGCCCCGGCGCCGTGAGGCGGCACGACGTTCAGCACGTCGCCCTTGATGCTGTCGAAGGTGAGCTTCACCGCCATGCCTTTCACGTCCACGTCCTGCAGCTCGCTGTTCGGGCGATAGTCGATCATGCCCTTGTAGACGCCGTTCCAGGACTGCAGAAACAGGCCCTTCTTCGACGTGATGTCGGGATTGGAATCGAGCACGATGATCTTCGACTTCGGTTTCGCCCGCCTGAAGTAGTCCGCGACCTGGCACACGCGCTCGTACGGCCCGGGCGGGCAGCGGTACGGCGCCATCGGGAAGTGGAATACGAACACTCCGCCGTCGCGCATCCCCTCGAGCTGTTTTCTCAGCGCCACGGTCTGTGGTCCCGCCTTCCAAGCGTGCAGCACCCGGCCCTGCGCCTCTGCGCTTTTCAGCCCCGGGATCGGGTCGTAAATGAAATCGATGCCGGGCGAGACGATCAGCCGGTCGTACGGTAGAGTCTTGCCGCCGGCGAGCCGCACCTGGCGTGCGCCCGCATCCACTGCCACCACTTCGTCGCGCACCAGGTTCACGCCCCGGCTTCTTAGGCCGTCATAGCCCAGCGTGATATTGCCGATCTGGGTGTTGCCGCCCAGCACCAGGTTGCTCATCGGGCAAGAGACGAATACATCGTCGCGCTCGACCAGGGTGACGTCGATGTCGGGGGCCCACAGCCTGAGATAGCGGGCGGCGGTCGCCCCGCCGTAGCCGCCGCCGATCACCACCACGCGCCCCGCGGATGGCCCGCCCATCCCGGCGCAACCCGCAACCGCCGCGGCCCCGGTCGAGGCCGCCATCCATTTCACGAATTCGCGTCTGGAAAGCCTCATGAGCCCCTCCCTAATAGTTGACCCGCCCCGCGGGCGCGGTTGCGGCCGGTCCCTTTGTGACGCCGGCGAAATAGCCTGCGATCGCCTCGAGCTGCTGGTCGGTGTAGCCTTTGGCCTGCTGGTGCATGAGCGTCGCGGGGCGCTTCCCCGCCTTGAAGTCCATCATCATCTGCAGCAACTCGCCGCGGTCCCGCCCCGCCAGGGCGGGCGGAACACCGCCGACGCTGCGCCCGTCGGTTCCGTGGCAGGTGAAGCAGGCCGAAGCGAGGTTGCGCGCGTAGACGGGGTCCTGCGCCGCGGCGCCGCCGGCGAATCCCGCACCAAGCAGCACCGCAGCGCAGCCGACGCGGATGAGCGTGGGTTTCATGGCATTCCTCCTGATGGACGAAAAATGGCGGCGCCGGAAGCCGCCGCCGGACTGGATTGTTGTCTGGCCATTAGTTTGTGACGACGCCCTGCCCCCGTCAAGCGCCGCACGGGGGCGCACGCATGCGCGTGCTCCGGATGGGGA
>JBOIEM010000260.1:0-9906 GCA_050741115.1 Burkholderiales bacterium | reverse complement strand
GCTCGGCCCAAGCGGGTGCGGCAAGACGACGGTGCTGCGCTGCATCGCCGGATTCGAGCCGATACGCAGTGGCGAGATCGTCCTGCACGGAGAAACCATGAGCCGACCCGGGCGCACGGTTCCCGCGGAGCGGCGCCGCGTCGGCATGGTGTTCCAGGATTACGCGCTTTTTCCGCACCTCACGGTGGCCGAGAACATCGCCTTCGGATTGCGCGAGGGGGACCGCGGCGCACGCGCCCGCCGCGTGGACGAGGTGCTGGAAACCGTGAGGCTCGGCGGGCTGCGGGACACGTATCCGGATGAGCTCTCCGGCGGGCAGCAGCAGCGCATCGCCCTTGCGCGCGCCCTCGCGCCGCGTCCGGCCCTGCTTCTGCTCGACGAGCCGTTCTCCAACCTCGACGTGGAGTTCCGCGCGCAGCTGAGCGTCGAGGTGCGCGAGATCCTGAAGCAGCAGAACACAACGGCCATTCTGGTCACGCACGACCAGCACGAAGCGTTCAACGTCGCCGACGAGATCGGCATCATGCGTGACGGCGCGATCGAGCAGTGGGACACGCCGTACCGTCTGTACCACGAGCCGGCGAACCGCTACGTAGCGGATTTCGTCGGGCAGGGCATGTTCCTGTCCGGCACGGTGCTGGGGGAGTCCCGCATCCGGCTCGAGCTGGGCGTGTTCGAGGGCCATACCATCGACTGGCCGCAGGGCACGGAGGTCGAAATCCTGTTGCGGCCGGACGACATCCTGCACGACGACGCGAGCCCGCTGCAGGCGAAAGTGCTTCACAAGGCGTTTCGCGGCGCCCAGTTTCTCTACACCCTGCAGCTGCCCGCCGGCGGGCGCGTGCTGTCGCTCGTGCCGAGCCACCACAACCACGCCATTGGCGAAGCCATCGGCATCCGCCTCGAAATCGACCACCTGGTCGCGTTCCGCCGCGAGGCGGCGCGACCGGGGAGCCCATCGCTCTAGCCCCCGGGCCGGAACTGGGCGCGCAGCTCGCGCGCCAGCTCGTGCACGGCGAGCCCGTAATTGACGCTGCGGTTGTAGCGCGTGATCACGTAGAAATTGTTGAGCCCGAGCCAGTGGCTCGGCCCGTCCTCGGATTCCACCCTGAGCAATGCCGCCGCGCGCCCCTCATCGAGCGGCGCGGCCGGTGACACGCCGCGGCGCTTCAGCTCGCCCACGTTGAGCCGGGGTTTGACGCCCAGCTCGAGCAGCGCAGTGGCGATTGCCGGATCCACCTCGGCCGGCACCGCGATCGTCTCGCCCGCGCGCCAGCCGTGGGACCGGTAATAATTCGCGACGCTGCCGATCGCGTCGGCGGGACTGCCCATGAGGTCGCGCCGGCCATCGCCGTCGAAGTCCACCGCGTAACGCCGGTAGCTGCTGGGAAGAAACTGCGGGATGCCGATCGCCCCCGCGTAGGAGCCCTTCACGCCCGTCGCATCGAGCCGCGCCTCGCGCGCGAGCAGAAGATAATGCTCGAGCTCCGAGCGGAACAGCTCCGCGCGCGGAGGATAGTTGAACGCCAGCATCGTCAGCGCTTCGAGGACCCCGAATCTGCCGGTGTGGCGGCCATAGGTCGACTCCACGCCGATGGTCGCAACGATGATCTCCTCGGGAACGCCGAACTCGCGGCGGGCGCGGCCCAGCGTCCCGGCGTGCTCCCGCCAGAACTTGATGCCCCCGTTGATGCGCGCGGCGTCCACGTAGCGGCTGCGGAACTGGTACCACGGCAGCGCCGTGATCGGGGCCGATATCGCGCTGATGACGGCGGGATTGGACTCGACGGTGGCGAATATGCGGCGCAGGGACTCGTCGCTGAACTGGTGCTTGCGCACCATGTCCTGGATGAACGCCTCGAGCTCCGGCGCGAGCTGCGCGGCGGCGGGCGGATTGGCTGCGGCCGCGAGCGCAAAGGCCGCCAGCAGCAGGAGCAGCGGCCGCAGGCGGAAGATCAGTCTGGCGGAGAGAGTGGGATTCGAACCCACGATACGCTTGCGCGTATACCGGTTTTCGAGACCGGCCCGTTCAACCGCTCCGGCATCTCTCCGCAGGGAGGCGCGAATGCGGAACCAGAGCGAAGGCGCGATTCTATCAATGCGCACGGGGCCGGCCTAGCCTGGATGGAGGGCGCTCGTCCCGCCCAGGTACGGCCGCAGCGCCGGCGGGATCGAAACGCTGCCATCCGCGTTCTGATGGTTCTCGAGCACGGCGACGAGCGTGCGTCCGACCGCGAGTCCGGAGCCGTTGAGCGTATGGACGAACTCGGTCCTGCCCTTCTCGTTGCGGAAGCGCGCCTGCATGCGGCGCGCCTGGAACGCCTCGAAATTGCTGCACGAGGAAATCTCGCGGTAGGCCTGCTGCCCAGGCAGCCAGACCTCGATGTCGTAGGTCTTGGCGGCGGCGAAGCCCATGTCGCCCGTGCACAGCGTCACGACCCGGTAGGGCAGATCGAGGAGCTTCAGCACCGCCTCGGCGTGCCCGGTCAACTCCTCCAGGCAAGCGTAGGAATTCTGCGGCTGCACGATCTGCACGAGCTCGACCTTGTCGAACTGGTGGTTGCGGATCATTCCGCGTGTGTCCTTCCCGTAGGAACCGGCTTCACGCCGGAAACAAGGTGTATGGCAGACGAACCGGAGCGGCAGTTCCCCGGCCGGAATGATGCGCTCGCGCACCATGTTGGTGACCGGAACCTCGGCGGTCGGGATCAGGTAGAAGCCGTCGGCCTCGATATAGAACAGGTCGTCGTGAAACTTGGGCAACTGGCCGGTGCCGCGCATGCTCTCCGGCGACACCAGGTACGGCGAATAGATCTCGGTGTAGCCGTGCTCGCGGGTATGCAGGTCCAGCATGAACTGGGCGAGCGCCCGGTGCAGCCGCGCCGCCGGTCCTTTCATCAGCACGAAACGGGCGCCGCTGATGCGCGCCGCCGCATCGAAATCGAGGCCCAGTGCGGCGCCGACATCCACGTGGTCCCGGACCGGGACGTCGAACGCCCGCGGCGCGCCGACCCGGCGCACCTCCGGATTGTCCGCCGAGGACTTTCCGGCCGGCACGCTCGGGTGCGGCACGTTGGGAACGCCGAGCAGGAAATCGTTCAAGCGGGACTGGACCGATTCCAGCTCCTCCTCCAGCGCCTTCAGCCGGTCCGCCTGCGCGTTGACCTCCGCCATGAGCGGGGCCGCGTCCTCGCCCTTCGCCTTCAGCTGTCCCACCTGCTTCGAGAGCTGGTTGCGCTTCGCCTGGAGCTCCTGCGTCTCGGTCTGCACCGCCTTGCGCGCGGCCTCGAGCTTCTCGAATTCGACGAGGGGAAGGGCGTAGCCGCGATCCGCGAGGCGCTTCGCCAGGCCGGCGAGATCGGTACGAAGAAGCTGGACATCGAGCATGCGGTCGACTGCGGGTTGTTGTTATTGGCGCGACATTATCTCGGAGTTCGCCGGGCGCTGCCAGGCAGCTAGCTCTTTCCCGGCTTGGGTCTGGCTTTCCGGTCGAGTTGCCGGAGGTGCTCGAGATGCTCCCGGATCCGCGCTTCCAATCCGCGGTCGGTCGGGCGATAGAACTCGGGCGGCTTCATCCCCTCGGGAAGATAGCTCTCGCCCGCGGCGTACGCCTCCGGCTCGTCGTGGGCGTAACGGTAGCTCGCCCCGTAGCCGAGTGCTTTCATGAGGCGGGTCGGAGCGTTGCGCAGGTGCTCCGGCACCGGTCGCGATGCATCCTCGCGCACCAGCTTCTGCGCCGCGCCGAACGCCACGTAGGCCGCGTTGCTCTTCGGGGCGATCGCCATGTACAGCGCCGCCTCCGCCAGCGCGAGCTCCCCTTCCGGCGAGCCGAGCCGCTCATACGTCTCGCAGGCATCGAGCGCGACGCGCAGCGCGCGCGGATCGGCCAGCCCGATGTCCTCGACCGCCATCCGCACGAGCCGCCTGCCGAGGTAGAGCGGATCGGCGCCTCCGTCGAGCATGCGGGTGAGCCAGTAGAGCGCTGCGTCCGGCGCCGAGCCCCGCACCGACTTGTGCAGGGCCGAGATCTGGTCGTAGAACTGGTCGCCGCCCTGGTCGAACCGGCGCAGCCGCTGGGCAAGCGTCTCGCGCGCGAACGGCTCGTCGATCTCGCCGCGTCCCGCCTCCTCGGCCGCGATGCCGACTTGCTCAAGCATGTTGTAGAGCCGACGCGCATCGCCGTCGGCCGAGGACAGCAGCAGGTCGCGCGCCTCGCCGGAAAACCGGAGCCCGCCCAGCGCGGCGCTGCGCGCGCGGTCGAACAGCTTGCCCAAGTCCTCCGGGGTGGGCGGCTGCAGCACGTAAACCGCGGCCCGTGACAGGAGCGCGCTGATCATCTCGAACGAGGGATTCTCCGTGGTGGCGCCGATGAAGGTCAGCAATCCCCGCTCCACGTGCGGCAGGAACGCGTCCTGCTGCGCCTTGTTGAAGCGATGCGCCTCGTCTACGAAGAGCAGGGTGCGGCGGCCGGACTGCTGCAGGGTGAGCTCGGCGCGGGTCACCGCGTCGCGAATGTCCTTGACGCCCGAGAGCACGGCAGACACCGCGATGAACTCCGCGTCAAAGACCCGCGCCATCAGGCGCGCGAGCGTGGTCTTGCCCACGCCGGGCGGCCCCCACAGGATCATGGAATGGGGCTTGCCCGCCTCGAACGCGAGCCGCAGCGGCTTGCCGGGCCCCAGCAGATGATCCTGGCCCACGAATTCCTCGAGCGTGCGCGGACGCAGCCGGTCCGCGAGCGGGGCCTGCGGTTCCTTCCGGGCGAACAAGGTGCCAGTGTCGGGGTGGCTCACGGGTGCGATGCAGGCGGGACCGGCGCCCTATTCACTGATGACGTCCACGCCCGCGGGCGGCGTGAAGCGGAACAGCTCCGGCGGGAGCATCGCGTTGCGCTCGATGGTGGAGAACCTGATCACCGTGATCTGCCCGAACTGGTCGCGCAGCTCCATCGCCTCGAGCCCCGATTTCCCGAAACCGAGGTTGATCCGCTCGAACGCCGTGTCGCGGGTCCGCGGCACCGCCTCGAGCCAGTCGAGACCGTCCCGGCTGCCGAGCCCCTTGAGCGCGTAGTCCTTCTCGATCTCGTTGCTGCCGGCGAGGAGAGCCGCCGGGCTCGAGCCGATCGCGCGGTCGAAGCGGCGCACCGTCACCTGGTTGAGATCCTTGTCGTAGAGCCACACCCGGGCGCCGTCGCCGACGATCAACTGCTCGTAGGGCTTGTCGTACTCCCAGCGGAACCGGCCCGGTCGCGCGAACTGCATGGTGCCGGTCGCCTGCTGCAGGGTCTTCATATTGCTGTCGAGCACGATCTGCGCGAAGTGCGCGCGCGCGGTCGTCGTCTGCCGCAGCAGGGTCTTCAGCTCGTCGACCGTCGAGGCGCCGAGCGCCGCGCCCGGCAGCAGCAGCAGGAGCAGCAGTGCGCGGGCCATCAGAATTTCTTGATGCGATCGAGGGAAACGATGACGCCGGACTGCAGCCTCACCACCGTGGTATAGGGATTCGCCACCGTGGGGAAGTAATAGAACGTGCGATCGTAGTTGATCAGGTTGTCCACCGACTCGTGGTCTGGGCGGCCGGCGCGGACCAACAGCTCGCCCTCCGTCATCCCGCGCTGCAGCCGTATGAACGTGTCGAATTCCATGCCGCGTACCGACGGCAGCGCCGGGGCGGGCACGGGCACGGGAATCACGACGACCTGCGGCTTCTCCCCGCCCTCGGCCTCGCGCCGCTGCCCGGCAACGGACCTCTGGTCGTACTGTCCCGCGCTCTCGATCGTGCCGCCGGGCCGGGTATCCACCGGCTGCGACGGCCGTTCCTCCGGCGGCTTCTCGCCGTAGTTGACCACGCCCCTCTCGTCCACCCAGCGATAGGCTTCGGCGCCGAGGCAGGTTCCGGCCGCGAGGGCGATCAGCGCACCAATCAGAAATCTCATGGTCATGTATCCGGCGGTGAGGATGCTCAGTCAGACAGCAGCGCGCATCACGAATTCCGCGCGCTAGCGTTCTTCTGACGCCGATGCGGGCACCAGCACGTCGCGGTTGCCGTTCGACTGCATCGCCGAAACCAGCCCCGAGCGCTCCATTTGCTCGACCAGGCGCGCCGCGCGGTTATAGCCGATCCGCAGGTGGCGCTGCACCAGCGAAATGGAAGCGCGCCGGGTCTTGAGCACGATCGCGACGGCCTGGTCGTAGAGCGGATCGGATTCCCCATCCGGCGGCTCGAGAGCGCCGGCCTCGTCCTCCTCGGTCGCGGGTCCCTCGAGGACGCTCTCCACGTACTGTGGCCGCGCGAGCTTCTTGAGGTAGTCCACCACCTTGTGGACCTCGTGGTCGGCGACGAACGCACCGTGCACACGCTGCGGGTAGCCGCTGCCGGGCGGGAGGAACAGCATGTCGCCCTGCCCGAGCAGCGCTTCCGCCCCCATCTGGTCGAGGATGGTGCGCGAATCGACGCGCGCCGAGACCTGGAACGCGATGCGCGAGGGGATGTTGGCCTTGATGAGGCCGGTGATCACGTCGACCGACGGGCGCTGCGTGGCGAGAATGAGGTGGACGCCTGCCGCCCGGGCTTTTTGCGCCAGCCGCGCGACGAGCTCCTCGAGCTTCCTGCCCACCACCATCATGAGGTCGGCGAGCTCGTCGATGACCACGACGATCAGTGACACCTCGTGCAGCGGCTCAGCGGTCGCCGGATCGGGCGCGAGCGGATCCAGAATCGGCTTCCTGGCCCTGGCCGCCTCACGCACTTTCTGATTGAGGCCGCCCATGTTGCGCACGCCGAGCGCGTTCATCAGCCGGTAGCGGCGATCCATCTCCGCGACGCACCAGTTGAGCGCGTTCGCGGCCTGGCGCATGTCGGTGACCACCGGCGCCAGCAGGTGCGGAATGCCCTCGTAGATCGATAGCTCCAGCATCTTGGGATCGATCAGGATCAGCCTCACCTGGGACGGCGGGGATTTGTAGACCAGCGAGAGCAGCATGGCGTTGATCCCCACCGACTTGCCCGAGCCGGTGGTGCCGGCGATCAGAAGGTGCGGCATGCGCTGCAGGTCTGCGACCACCGGGTTGCCGGCGATGTCCTTTCCCAGGGCGAGCGACAAGGGTGAGGAGACGCTTGCGTAGACCTCCGAGCTCAGGATTTCCGTCAGCCGGACGATCTGGCGGGTGGGGTTGGGAATCTCGAGGCCCATCAGGCTCTTGCCCGGTATGGTTTCGATCACGCGGATGCTGACCACCGACAGCGCCCGCGCGAGGTCCTTCACGAGGTTGATGATCTGGCTGCCCTTGACGCCGACGGCGGGCTCGATCTCGAAGCGGGTGATGACCGGACCGGGATAGGCCGCGACCACCTTGACCTCGACCCCGAAGTCGAGGAGCTTCTTCTCGATCAGGCGCGAAGTGAACTCGAGCGTCTCCGCGCTCAGCACCTCGACATTCTTTTCCGGCCCGTCGAGCAGATTGAGCGGGGGCAGGAGCGAATCGGGCAGGTTCTCGAACAGCGGCACCTGCTTCTCACGCTCGACCCGGGCCGACTTGGGGATGGCGATGGCGGGCGGCTCGATACGAATCGGCTCGTGGATCTCCAGCTTCTTCTTGCTGACCTCGACCACCTCCCCGCGCTCGATCGCGGCCTGCGCGCCGGCGCGGCGGTCTTCACGCTCCTGCCACTTGCGCAGGACCAGGGCATAGGCGCACTCCACCCATCCCCCGACGCGCTCGATCACCGTCAGCCATGACACGCCGGTGAAGAGACTCAGGCCGGCCGCAAGGAGCACGAGGAGGATCAGCGTCGCGCCCGTGAAACCCAGCGCCTGCGCGAGCGATCCGCCGAGGACTGCCCCCAGCATTCCGCCCGGCGCCTGCGGGAGCGCCGCTGTCAGGCTGTGCAGGCGTATCGCCTCCAGGCCGCAGCTCGCCGCCAGCACGATGGCGAATCCGACGACGGCAATGACATGGGACCGCCGGTCTCGCAGTTCGGCGGCGTCGATGCGGCGGAATCCCCACCAGACGGCGGCCGCACCGAAACCCACCCACCAGTACGCCGACAGGCCGAACAGCAGCAGCAAGACGTCCGCGACCCACGCTCCGACGCGCCCGCCGGCGTTGCGTATCGGGCCGATTTCGGTCAGGCCGTGGGACCACCCCGGGTCCGCCCGGTCGTAGGTGTAAAGGGAAAGCGCGACGTAAAGGGCGAGCCCAAGCAGCGCCAGCCACCGGAACTCGCGGATCAGCGCGGCGAGCTTGG
Organism: Burkholderiales bacterium; assembly: GCA_050741115.1. GTDB lineage: Bacteria > Pseudomonadota > Gammaproteobacteria > Burkholderiales > SG8-41 > SG8-41. Next base: position 1,662 of record JBOIEM010000260.1, on the reverse strand, counting down.
GCGGCAGGGGATTTCGCGCCGCGCGCGCCGGATTCTTTTCGCTCAACAACATCAAGTTGTCCGTTTAACATTTTGATTGTACATCGAAAGGAAGTGCCGCACGCACTGGCCCGGCCGCCCGGAGGAGCGCGGCGGCGACGCCGTTGCAGCCGAATGCACGGCACGCCGTAAAAAAACAAACCCCGCTGGGGAAGCGGGGTCTGTCGGAACGGCTGCGCGGACGTGGTTAGCGCACCACGCAGTCCTCGCCGGGGGACTGCAGGCGTCCGCCCACGCCCATGGCGATCGGCAGCTGGTTCAGGTTGAGTCCCGGGTTGCCGGGCAGCAGGGCGGGCGCGGATCGCAAGTCGCGAGCGTAGCCGAACTGGCCCTCGCCGATGATCTGCGACCCGCGCTCGTTGCGCATGATGTAGCTGCCGGTGTAGGTAGCGTGATAGACACCGGCCGGAAGCTTTTCGCAACCCGGGATCGCACCGTCACAGCCGCCGGAGGTGTTGTCGACCGTGTCGCCCGAGGAGCCGCGGATGCCGATCGACGCGGAGCGGGTGCCGATCTGGTAGGCGTCCGGGTTGCCGCGCTTGCCGACGAGGCCCGTCACCGTGCGCATACCGCCTTTCACGAGCCGCAGAAGCGTGCTGTCGTCCTGTGGCTGGTCCTGCACGAAGTGGTAGCGCTCGACCCGGATCTGGGTGTTGGGCCGCATCGTGAGCGAGCTGCCATCGGTGAAACTGATCTGGGCGTAACTGTCCCGCTGGGTCGTCAGCACGTCGCCCGCATGGACCTCGGATCTCTGGCCGAGGATGCGCACGCTCCCGTCGGAACGCTGCACCGAAAGCGTCCCGCTCAGGTGGGCGACCGTGCCCGCCCCCGCCCCGAGCGCCGCCGTTCCGATTAGCGCCAGCGCGAGGAATCCTGCCAAGCCGAACCCGATTCGAATGGCGCGTTTCATGATTTCCCCCTTCGCCGCTGCCGGAGACGCAGCGAGCGATGCGAAACTCCTTGATGTGCAAGCAAAATTCATACCATAACGGGGTGTGGAGATTCTCTTCCCATCCGCAGCGGCAGCGCAATCGCGTGGTGAGAACATTGCCCGGATCCAGCCGCCCCGGCGTTGCCATTCCGGTCACAGGTGACTGCAAACCGGCACCCCGCGGTTGCGGGGCATCGCGCCTCAGCTGTGGGGGACCCGCTCGGCCTGGTGGCGGGCGGACGCCCGCTTCTGCATGGACTGCTTGTCGAGGATATGGATGCGGCGCTTCTCCGCGCGTATCAGCCCCTTGCGGTGCAGATCCTTGACGACGCGGCTCACCATCTCGCGCGATGCGCCGATCATCCGCGCGATCTCCTGCTTCGGCGGAGCGTGCTCCACAATCCACTTTCCCTCCACGTTCTGCGCCATCTCGATCAGGAGGCGCGCGACGCGCCCGTAGACGTCGATCAGCGCGAGGCTCTCGATCTTGCGGTCCGCATCGCGCAGCCGCCTGACGAGGTTGCGAATGATCAGCATCGCCAGGTCGAAGTTGTCCTTGAGCATATTGGTGAAGCCCGCCTTCGACAGGCGCAGCGTCTCGGAGGCCTCGAGCGTCTCGACGCTGGCCGAGCGCGGCAGGTCATCGAGCAGGCCCATCTCCCCGAAGAACTCGTGCGCGCCCATCATCGACA
>JBOIEM010000259.1:0-9344 GCA_050741115.1 Burkholderiales bacterium | reverse complement strand
GTCTCGATCTGGTGCTCGATCTGGAAACGCGAGAACAGCGGCACGTCGTCGCGGTAGAGCTTGATGCGGTTGACGTTCTGCGGCATGACGTGGCTCATGAACTGCCGCGCCTGCTCGTGGACGCTCTCGGTATCGATCAGGACCTCGCCGATGTCCTGATGGTAGTAATCGCGGATGGCGCGGATGACGAGGCTCGATTCCTGATAGATCAGGAATGCGCCGTTCTGCTGCTTGGCCGCGCCGTCGATCGCGTGCCACAGCTGCAGCAGATAAGTGAGGTCCCAGGTGAGCTCCTCCGGCGCGCGGCCGATCGCGGCGGTGCGCCCGATCACGCTCATGCCCTGCGGCACGGGCAGCTGGTCGACCAGCTCGCGCAGCTCGTTGCGCTCCTCGCCCTCGACCCGGCGCGACACGCCGCCGCCGCGCGGGTTGTTCGGCATCAGCACCAGGTAACGCCCGGCGAGGCTGATGAAGGTGGTGAGCGCCGCGCCTTTGGTGCCGCGCTCGTCCTTGTCCACCTGGACGATCAGCTCAGCGCCTTCCTCGAGGGCGTCCTGGATGCGGGCGCGCCCGACATCGACGCCGGGCTTGAAGTAGGCGCGGGCGACCTCCTTGAAGGGAAGGAAACCGTGGCGCTCGGCCCCGTAGTCGACGAAGGCGGCTTCGAGGCTCGGTTCGATGCGGGTGATGACCCCCTTGTAGATATTGCTCTTGCGTTGCTCCTTGCCGGGGGTCTCGATGTCGAGGTCGATCAGCTTCTGGCCGTCGACGATCGCGACGCGCAGCTCTTCCGCCTGCGTCGCATTGAACAGCATTCGTTTCATTGTTATCTTCTCCCGCGCTCAAACACGGGATGGGGCAAACCACGCAGCCTGCCGCGGGGCAGGCCGCGCTGACTGGTTCAGTCGCGTGGCATGAGCATGCTGGACGTTATGATCCCGATGTCTCGTGCGGTTTGCCGGCGGATTCCGCGCCGGGCGCGGAACCCCGAAATTCTCAGCGTGTCGTGAGCGCGTCGTTCGTCTAGTATCGCTACTTCCGAGTGGTGAGCGAATTTAACCATTCCTTGCAGCGCATCCGCGGGCGGCGCAGCGCCGTCCATGGGCGTGGGAGCCAAGCACCGCGATTCGCGACTTGCACGTTTGTCCGGGCCCGCGCGTTTACGCGGTTCACCTTGAGGAACGCGGCATCGGCAAGGCCCGGAACTTCCGCGCGCGGGGTCTTATCGCCCCCGCGCGCAGGTCAATCGCCACGTGCAGAAAATATTATAAGCAAATGAAAGGGTTAAGTAAAGATTCGGTATCCTGGCACGAGGTGGAGGCGGAGGCCGCCGGCCAGCGCGTGGACAACTATCTGAGCCGGCTGCTGAAAGGTGTCCCGAAGAGCCACGTCTATCGCATCCTTCGCAGCGGCGAGGTACGCATCAACAGCCGCCGGGTCGGGCCCGATTACCGCGTGCGGGGCGGCGACCGCGTGCGGCTGCCCCCTCTCCGAATGCGGCGAGCGGCCGTCGCCCCGCGACCGCCAGCCCCAACCGGCTTCAAGGCCGACATCCTCTACGAGGATGACGTCCTGCTCGCCATCAACAAGCCGACGGGAGTCGCGGTGCACGGCGGCAGCGGCGTGAGCCGCGGCGTCATCGAACTGCTGCGGCTGGAGCGCCTGCAGGAGCGCTTCCTCGAGCTGGTACACCGGCTCGACCGCGAAACCTCGGGCGTATTGCTGCTCGCCAAACGGCGCTCGGCGCTGCTTGCGCTGCACCGCCAGTTGCGGGAAGGGACGGTGCAGAAGTTCTACGACGTGCTGGTAAAGGGGAGGTGGCGCGAGCCCTCGCGCAGCGTGAAGCTGCCCCTGCACAAGTACGTCCTGCCGTCGGGCGAGCGCCGCGTTTCCGTCAACCACGGTGGCTCGCCGGCCCATACCGTATTCCGGCTGCAGCGCGCCTGGAAGGGCTACAGCCTGCTCGAAGCGGAATTGAGGACCGGACGCACCCACCAGATCCGGGTGCATCTCGCGCATCTGGGCTATCCCATCGCCGGCGACGACAAGTACGGCGACTTTGCGCTCAACAAGGAGCTCGCGCGCCAGGGGTTGCGACACATGTTTCTGCACGCCCGGAGAACCGTGATCGCGCATCCGCGCACCGGCGGCAGGTTGGCGCTGGAGGCGCCCCTGCCTTCCACGTTGCAGTCGTTTCTGTCCGCGCTTGATGCCGGGAACACCCGCGTTGCCGGAGCAGGGGGGATACAATAACGATCACAGGAAAGCGAGGCCGCCACTCGGTGGCACGGAAGGAAGGTAGTCATCATGACGGAACTGGAACCAGGCGGATCCGCGGCGAGCTGGGAACGCCAGGCAATCGAGAAGATCGCCCTGGCGGCGATCACGGAGCAGCGCCGCGCGCGGAAGTGGGGCATATTCTTCAAACTGCTGCTCTTCATCTACCTGTTCGCGCTGCTGTTCATCGGCATGGGCTGGTACGTGAAGAAGGACATCAGCCCCGGGAAGCATACTGCGCTGGTCGATCTCAACGGGGTCATCTCGGCCAACAGCCCGGCGAGCGCGGATAATGTGATGGCTGGGCTCCAGGATGCATTCAAGGACAAGCGCACTCAGGGCGTCATCCTGCGCATCAACAGCCCGGGGGGCAGCCCGGTGCAGGCCGGATACATCTCCGATGAGATGAAGCGGCTGCGCGCCAAGTACCCCAACATCCCGCTCTATGCGGTGGTCGAGGACATCTGCGCATCGGGCGGCTACTACGTTGCCGCCGCGGCCGATCGCATCTACATCGACAAAGCGAGCATCATCGGGTCGATCGGCGTGCTGATGGACGGCTTCGGCTTCACCGGGGCAATGGAGAAGCTGGGCGTCGAGCGCCGGCTGCTCGCCGCCGGGGAGAACAAGGGCTTCCTCGATCCGTTCTCGCCGGTGGTCGAATCGCAGAAGCAGCACGCCGAGGGGATGCTCGGGCAGATCCACCAGCAGTTCATCGGGGTCGTGCGCGCGGGGCGCGGGGAGCGGTTGAAGGAGACTCCCGATATGTTTTCCGGGCTGCTGTGGGTGGGCGAAAAGACCATCGAGATGGGGCTGACGGACGAGCTGGGGAGCATCGAGTACGTCGCGCGCGAGGTGATCAAGGCCGAGGACATCGTGGATTTCACGCCACGCGAGAACGTCGTCGAGCGCCTGGCGAAGAAGTTCGGCGCCGGCATGGCCGAGGGCCTGACGCGTCTCGGCGTTCTGCAGGGAATGACGCTCAGGTAGGCTCGCGGGAAAGCAGGAACACGGCCGGCCGCCGATCGAGCATCGGCGGCTTTTTTTTCCACTCGGTCACGGTCCGCGCGGCCACGAATCCGCCCGGCAGCGTGAGATCGGCCGCGATGCACAGCAGCGTGTCGCCGCGGCAGTTCTGAAACAGCGCGGACAGCAGCGCGCTGTTGCGGTAGGGCGTTTCGATGAAAATCTGGGTTTCATCGCTCGCCCGCGCCTCGAGCTCCTTCAGCCTGCGCGCGCGCTCGGCCCGCTCCACCGGGAGGTAGCCGTGGAACGCGAAGCGCTGGCCATTCATGCCGGACGCCATGAGCGCGAGCAGGATGGAGGACGGGCCGACCAGGGGCACGACCCGGATGCCCGCCTCGTGCGCGCGGCGTATGAGCGCGGAACCGGGATCGGCCACCGCCGGGCAGCCGGCCTCGGACATCAGGCCGCAATCCTCGCTCGACAGCAGCAACTCGAGCAACGGAGCGACATCGCGCGTGTGCTCGTCGAGCGTGTGGATCTTCAGGTCCTGCAGCGGCCCGGGATGAGCGATGGCCCGGAGGAAGCGGCGCGCGGATTTCGCATTTTCCGCGATGAAGGTGCGGAGGCCGCGCGCGGTGTCGATCGAGGCGGACGGGATCTGGGATGCCGAGTCGTCCCCGCCCAAGGCGACCGGGATCAGATAAAGCGTGCCGCGGGATTCCTCAGACAATGGCTACCCCTTGGTTTCTCAGCATCCCGGCGAGCGCGATCAGGGGCAATCCGATGAGCGCGGTGGGGTCGGCGCTCTCAGCGCTTTCGATGAGGACGATGCCTATCCCCTCGATCTTGGCGCTTCCGGTACAGTCATAAGGCCGTTCCGCGGCGAGATAACGCTCGATCTCGTCGTCGCCGTAACGCCGAAAGCGAACGGTCGTCGGCACTTCCGTCAATTGCGCCGCTCCGGTTCCGGCATCGAGAAGCGCGAGGGCGGTATGGAAGATCACGCTCCGGCCGCGCATGGCCTTGAGCTGCGCGACCGCGTTCGCGTGCGTGCCCGGCTGGCCGAGCGCGACGCCGTCGAGCGCCGCCACCTGGTCGCATCCGATGATGAGCGCCGTGGGACAGCCCGGCGCCACGGCGCGCGCCTTGGCCTGCGCCAGGCGCAGCGCTGTCTCGCGCGCCGCTTCGCCCGGCAGGGCGGCCTCATCCACGGCGGGCTCCCGGACCTCGAACGGAAGCCGCAGCCGCGCGAGCAAACTGCGGCGGTAGGGCGAGGACGAGGCGAGCACGATGGGACGCGTGTGCAAGGCGGAAAGCGTTCCTAAGTGCCTGCCAAATCTGAATTTTTCTGTGAATTTTTTTGACAGGGCAGCGTAAAAATACTATCATGCGCCCCTATGTCTGGACAGGGGTCCACGCAGACTGTCATCGATAGTCTGGAGTTTGCCCGGACCGGACAGACGCTGCGCGGCAGCCTGCCGCTCGCGGGGCTGAGCCGGCTGAAGGACAGCCTCGCGGATGCGCCGGGCGCCGTCGAGTTCGAGGTGCGAGGCGGCGAGGATGCCCGCCGTCGTCCGATCCTGACGGTGGCCATCATCGGAACGCTGCGCCTGCAATGCCAGCGCTGCCTGGAAGCGCTCGACCACCCGCTGCACGTCGTGAACACGGTGCTGCTGGTCGCGGGGGGTGACGCGGCGGCGGGTGCGCTGGATGACGAAGACATCGATTCGATCGAGGCGAGCCGCGAACTCGACCTCGCGGCGCTGGTCGAGGACGAGATCCTGCTGAGCCTGCCCTATGCGCCGCGGCATGAGGAAGGGGCGTGCAGGCTGCTGCGCACCGCGATGGCGGACGGCGCGGGCGCCTCGGCATTCGCCGCGCTCGACGCGTTGAAGCGGAACCATCACTGATATTCAAGGAGTCACGGGAATGGCAGTACAGCAAAACAGGAAGTCTCCGTCGAAGCGTGGCATGCACCGCTCGCACGACGCGCTTTCCAGTCCGCCGCTGGCGCTCGAGCCGACGACCGGGGAAGTGCACCTGCGCCACCACATCAGCCCCAACGGCTACTACCGCGGCAAGAAAGTCGTCAAGACCAAGGGCGAATAGGCTCTGGCACAGCTACCACCCGCGCGCAGCGCAGCCGCCATGACGCGCCCCCGGGAGGAGGGATGCGGATGGAGGTGAAGGTCGCCATCGATTGCATGGGTGGCGATCACGGCACCCATGTCACGGTGCCCGCTGCGCTCGGCGTGCTGCGCGGCGATCCGCAGGCGTCCGTCATCCTGGTCGGACGGCAGGACGCGATCGAGCGCGAGCTCGCGCGCGACGGCGCCGCGCCCCGCGCACGAATCGGCGTCTGGCACGCGAGCCAGATCGTCGAGATGAACGAGGCGCCCGCCGCCGCGATGCGCGCCAAGAAGGATTCCTCAATGCGGATCGCCGTGAACCTCGTGGAGCAGGGAGAGGCCGCGGCCTGCGTCAGCGCCGGCAACACGGGAGCGCTGATGGCGATCTCGCGCTTCGTGCTGGGGACGCTGCCCGGCATCGATCGCCCCGCGATCGCGACGGTCCTGCCTTCGCTGAAAGGCCGGACCTACATTCTCGACCTCGGAGCCAACGTCAGCTGCACCCCCGAGCACCTGCTGCAGTTCGGGATCATGTGCTCGGAGCTGGTGAACTCGGTCGAGGGCAAGCTCCGGCCGACAGTGGGCCTGCTCAATGTCGGGGCCGAGGACATCAAGGGCAACGACCAGGTCAAGGGGGCGGCGGAGCTGATGCGCGCGAGTGACCTCAACTTTCACGGCTATGTCGAGGGCGACGACATCTACAAGGGAACCACCGACATCGTGGTGTGCGACGGGTTCATCGGCAATGTGGCGCTGAAGACCTCCGAAGGCCTCGCCCAGATGCTTGCCACGTACCTGCGCGAGGAATTCGGCCGCAATGTCTTCACCCGTCTCGCGGGATTGCTGGCGCTGCCCGTGATCAACGCCTTCAAGAGCCGGGTGGACCCCCGCCGCTACAACGGCGCAAGCCTGCTCGGCCTGCGCGGGGTCGTGGTGAAGAGCCACGGCTCGGCCGACGCGTTCGCCTTCGGATTCGCCATCCGCAGGGCGATCGAGGAGGCGCGCACCGGCGTGCTCACGCATATCACCGAACGCATGGCCGCCATCCAAAAGAGCGCCGCGTGAACAATTCCTACTCCAGGATCGTCGGAACCGGCGGCTACCTGCCGGAAAAAGTGCTGACCAACCGCGATCTCGAACTCGCCGTGGACACGACGGACGAGTGGATCTATACCCGCACCGGGATCCGCCAGCGCCACATCGCCGCCGACGGCGAGAAGACCAGCGACCTCGCGCTGGAGGCGAGCCGCAATGCCTTGCAGTCGGCAGGCATTGCCGCCGGCGACCTCGACCTCATCGTGATGGCGACCACCACGCCCGACATGGTGTTTCCCAGCACGGCATGCCTGCTTCAGACGAAGCTCGGCGTGCGGAATTGCCCGGCGTTCGACGTGCAGGCGGTGTGCAGCGGCTTCGTCTACGGGCTTGCCACGGCGGATGGCTTCATACGCTCTGGACAGTACCGCAACGTGCTCGTGGTGGCCGCCGAAGTCTATTCACGCATCCTCGACTGGAGCGACCGTTCGACCTGCGTGCTGTTCGGCGATGGCGCCGGAGCCGTCGTACTCCGGCGCGACAGCACTCCGGGCATACTGTCGAGCCACCTGCACGCCGACGGAACCTACGCGAACCTGCTGTCGGTGCCGGGAACGGTGAGCGGCGGGAAAGTGAGCGGCCGGCCGTTACTGCAGATGGACGGGGGAGGAGTGTTCAAGTTCGCCGTGAAGGCGCTCGATGACCTGGTCGAGGAGGCCCTTGCAGCGAACGGAATGCAGAAATCCGATATCGACTGGCTGGTCCCGCATCAGGCGAACATCCGTATCATCCAGGCGTCGGCGAAAAAGCTCGGCCTGAGCATGGAAAAAGTGGTGGTCACGGTGGACCGTCACGCGAACACCTCCGCCGCCTCCATTCCCCTTGCGCTGGACGAAGCGGTGCGCGACGGGCGCATCCGGGCCGGCCAGCACGTGCTGCTGGAAGCCGTGGGCGGCGGCTTCACCTGGGGCGCCGCGCTGGTGAAGTGGTAGACGCGCGTTGCGGCCGGGAATTCACGAGAGATGACGTTCGCGTTCGTATTTCCAGGCCAGGGTTCCCAGTCGGTCGGCATGATGCAGCCGTTCGCCGATTCGGGCGCGGTGCGTGCCGTGTTTGCCGAGGCCTCCGACACGCTCGGCGAGGACCTGTGGAAGCTCGTGGAGGAAGGTCCGCCGGAAGCGCTGGCCTCCACGGTGAATACGCAGCCCCTGATGCTGACCGCGGGCTTCGCAGTCTACCGTGCATGGCGCGAAGCGGGCGGGGCCGAGCCATCGATGGTGGCAGGTCACAGCCTGGGCGAATACACGGCGCTGGTGGTCGCGGGCTCGACCGCGTTCCGCGACGCGCTGCCGCTCGTCCGGTTCCGGGCGCAGGCGATGCAGGAAGCCGTGCCGGTGGGGGAGGGCGCCATGGCCGCCATACTCGGCCTCGACGACGATGCGGTGCGCAGCGCATGCGGTGAAGCTGCGCAGGGAAAGGTGGTCGAGCCCGTCAACTTCAACGCGCCCGGCCAGGTCGTCATCGCCGGCCATAAAGCGGCGGTCGAACGCGGGGTCGCGGCGGCAAAAGCACGCGGCGCGAGGCGGGCGCTGATGCTGCCCGTGAGCGCGCCGTTTCACTCGTCCCTGCTCAAGCCGGCGGCCGACCGGCTCGCTTCGCGTCTCGACGGGATTTCCCTCAGCACGCCGCGCATCCCCGTGGTCAACAACGTGGACGTGACGGTGGAGAACGAGCCGCAACGCATCCGGCAGGCGCTGGCGCGCCAGGCATGCAATCCGGTGCGCTGGGTGGAGATCGTGCGGCGCTTTGCGGCTGACGGCGTTTCGCAGGTCGCGGAGTGCGGGCCGGGCAAGGTGCTGGCGGGACTCACCCGGCGCATCGACGACCGACTCCAGAGTCACGCGATCACCGATCCACAATCGCTCCAACAGGCGTTGCAGGCGCTCAAGTCGTGACCCTCGAAGGCAAGATCGCGCTCGTAACCGGCGCATCGCGCGGCATCGGCCAGGCGATCGCGCTCGAGCTTGCCAGGCGCGGCGCGGTGGTAATCGGCACTTCGACGAGCGCGTCGGGGGCGGACGGAATCGGCCGGCAACTGGCGGCCGCGGCTGCGCGCGGCGCCGGCATCGTTCTCAACGTCAACGACGCGCAGCAAGCGGAGGCGGCCGTGCTCGACATCCAGAAGCGGTTCGGCGACATCGCCATCCTCGTCAACAACGCCGGCGTCACCCGCGACAATCTGCTGGTGCGCATGAAGGACGAGGAATGGGACGAAATCATGGCGACCGACCTGAAGTCGGTCTACCGTTTGTCCAAGCTGGTGCTGCGCTCGATGATGAAGGCGCGCTACGGCCGCATCATCAACATCACCTCCGTGGTCGGAGTGACCGGCAATGCCGGACAGACCAATTACGCCGCCGCGAAAGCCGGCATCATCGGCTTCTCCAAGTCGCTCGCGCGCGAGGTGGGCAGCCGCAACATCAACGTCAACTGCATCGCCCCCGGGTTCATCGACACCGACATGACGCGCGCGCTCTCCGGGGAGCAGCGTTCGGCTCTCATCCAGCGGATCCCGCTGGGACGGCTGGGGCGGCCGGAGGACGTGGCCGCCGTAGCCGCATTCCTGGCGTCGCCGGGCGCCGATTACCTCACGGGCTGCACGCTGCACGTGAACGGCGGCATGTTCATGGAATAGCGGCCCAGATCGCTGAAATCCGGGGACTTTCCGGACGGGTGAATCTGGTAAAATAGCGCCCTGTTCCAATCCGATCACCCCGGTCGTTGCAGTGCCCCCGGGGTCACGTGCGGGCTTTTCATTCCTGTCGAGGAAAGGGGAACTGAATGGAGAACATCGAGCAACGCGTCAAGAAAATTGTTGCCGAGCAGCTGGGTGTCAACGAGGCGGACGTCAAGAACGAGTCTTCGTTCGTCAACGAT
>JBOIEM010000258.1:0-6865 GCA_050741115.1 Burkholderiales bacterium | reverse complement strand
GCTCGTGACGAGCGGCCCGGCGTCCCCGTACGGCCGCAGCCGCATGTCCACGCGGAACACGTAGCCGTCCGCGGTCGTCTCCGACAGCGCCGCGAGCAACCGGCGGCCGAGCAGCATGCAGTACTCGTAATTGCTCACCGGCCGCAGGCGCCGCGTCTCGCCTTCCTCCGGGTAGACGAACACGAGGTCGATATCGGAGGAGACGTTCAGCTCGGCCCCGCCCAGCTTGCCCATGCCGACCACGTGCAGCTGCTGCGCGCGTCCGTCCCCGGCAAGCGGGCGGCCGTGGCGCTCGGCGAGCCGCTCCTCCAGGCTCGCGAGCGCGTGGGAGATCGCGATCTCGGCGAGCGCGGTCATGGTCGCCGTCACTTCGGCGAGCGTCGCGAGGCCGTCCAGGTCGCGCGCGGCGACGCGCAGCATGACCCGCTTGCGCAGCGCGCGCAGCGTGCGCTTGAGCATGTCGTCGTCGCCCGACGGATGCGCCGCGAGGTACGCGCGCATTTCCTGCGCACTGAACGGTTGTCCTGTTCCCGCATCCAACCCCAGTGCGGGCTCGGCCTCGAGCTGTTGCTTCACATAACGGCTGAGCCGCGCGGCGCGCAGCAAATGCGCGTCGGCGCCGACGGCCGCCGGCGCGTTATGGGATTCCATGGACCATTCGGGTTAGAATACGTAAATCCTTGACTCAATATCGCATTTTTTCCAGGCCCAGGCAAAAACAGCCGCTCCTGGGACGGTTCCGGTGGCTCGGTGTCGGCACGCTGTGGGCGTATCGCATACTCACGTGGAGCCTGCTGGCGATCGGCCTCGCATTCGCCGGCGCCGTGCTCGCGCTGCGCCATTGGGTGTTCCCCAACATCGACGCCTACCGCGAAGACATTGCCCGCATCGTCAGCGAGCGCGCACGGCAGAAAGTCACGATCGGGGCCATCCATGCCCAGTGGGACGGACTGCGCCCGCAGCTCGTGCTCGAGCGGGTCACGGTCCACGATGCGGCGGGCCGGCCAGCGCTCGAGCTCACGCGCGTCGACAATACCCTGTCGTGGCTGTCGGTACCCGCGCTCGAGCTGCGCTTCCACGCGCTCGACATCTACCGTCCCACGCTCGGCATCCGCCGCGATGCGCGCGGTGTCGTGTCGATTGCCGGCGTCGAGCTGGCTGACGGAGGCGGCGGCAACGGCTTCGCCGACTGGCTGCTGCGCCAGCGCGAAATCGAGATCCACGATGCGACCATCATCTGGAACGACGAGCTGCGCGAGGCGCCCGAGCTCGCGCTGAAGAACGTCCACCTGCATCTCCTCAACGGCTTCAGCCGGCATCGATTCGGGCTGCGCGCGACGCCGCCGCGGGAGCTGGCGGCGCCGCTCGATTTACGCGGAGACCTGCGGGGCGGCTCGGTCGCGGCGCTTTCTGACTGGAACGGGAAGCTGTTCGTGCAGCTCGACTATGCCGACATCGCGGCCTGGCGCACCTGGGTGCCGTTCCCGATCGAGTTACCCCGCGGCGCGGGCGCGGTGCGCGCCTGGTTGACGTTCAGCCGGAACCAGCTGGTCGAGGCCATCGCCGACGTGAAGCTCACCGACGTGAACACGCGGCTCGCGGCCGACCTGCCGCAGCTCGACCTGTCGCACCTGTCCGGGCGGCTGGGATGGAAGCAGTTCGATGAGGGGTTCGAGGTCACGACTTCGAGCCTGCGCCTCACCACCACCGGGGGCCTGGCGCTTCCCCCCGCGGATTTTCTGCTGCGGCTCAATGCGGCCGACCAGGGCGGGCGGGCGGGCGGGGAGCTGCGGGCGAACGCACTCGAGCTCGCGCCGCTCGTGGCGCTCGCCGACCATCTGCCGCTCGGGCAGGAGATGCGCGGCCGGCTCGCCGAGTACTCCCCCAGGGGGAGCCTGCGCGACGTAGTCATGCGCTGGAGTGGTGAATGGCGCGAGCCGCGTCAATACAGCGTGCGGGGACGGTTCCAGCGCCTCGCGCTGAAGCGCGCGGGGAAGGTCCCGGGATTTACCGGCGCCAGCGGGACCGTGGAGGCGAACGAACGGGGCGGCACGCTGTTCCTCAATTCGCAAAACGTCACCGTGGAGATGCCGCTGGTGTTCGGCGACGCGCACGAGCTCGAGGCGCTGTCGGCGCAGATTTCGTGGTCGCGGGGCGGCGGGGAGACCGAGCTGTGGATCAATAACATCGCCTTCGCCAACGCGCACCTCGCCGGATCGGTGTTCGGCGTCTACCGGACCGCGGGAGCGACGAGCGGCGCGATCGACCTCACCGGCAGGCTCACCCGCGCCGACGCGCGCTTCGTGAGCCGCTATATCCCGCTCGCGGTGGCGGCGAAAACGCGCGAGTGGCTCGACGCCGCGTTTCTCGCCGGCCGCTCGAGCAACGTCACGCTGCGCCTCAAGGGCAATCTCGACGACTATCCGTTTCACGGGGGCAGGAGCGGAGTGTTCCAGGTGACGGCCCGGGTGGCCGACGGGGTGCTGCACTTCGCGAACGGCTGGCCCGACATCACGAACATCGCCGGCGATCTCGTCTTCCGCGGGAACCGCATGGACCTGCACGCGTGGGAAGCCGCCATTTCCGGCGTGCGCCTCGCTCGGGTGCGCGCGGAAATAGCGGACATGGCGGCCCGGAATGAGATCCTGCACATTTCGGGCGAGGCCGAGGGCCCGAGCGGCGATTTCCTCGCGTTCATCGCAAAGAGCCCGGTGAGCAGGATGATCGACGATTTCACCCGCGGCTGGCAGGTGCAGGGCGCGGGAAGGCTCGGGATCAAGCTTTCGATTCCGCTGAGAGATACCGCGAAGAGCACGATTGCGGGCGCCTACCAGTTTGCCGGCAACACCCTCACCCTCTCCCCCGGGCTGCCGAGGCTGGAGCAGGCCGGCGGCCGCGTCGAGTTCACCGAGACGACGGTGCGCGCGCAGAACGTGAAGGGAGTCGTGCTCGGGGGTCCAGTCACGATTTCGGCGACGACCGGGCGCGAGGGTGCAGTGCGGATCGGCGTCCAGGGACGCATCAACGCCGATGTCGCCCGCCGCACCGGCGGCCCGTATTGGGTCCAGAACCTGCGCGGCGCGACCGACTGGCGCGCGACCCTGACCGCTCGCAAGCGCAACGCGGATCTCCTGGTGGAATCGAACCTGCAGGGACTGGCGGTCAACCTGCCTGCGCCGTTGGTGAAAACCGCCGCGGAGACCTGGCCGGCGCGCTTCGAGCGCCGGTCGCTCGCGGACGGCCAGGACCGGTTGAGCCTCGCCGTCGGCGACATCGTCAGCATGATCCTCGTGCGGCGCGTCGAAGGGGAGGAGGCGACGATTGCGCGCGGAGCCGTGCGTCTTGGCGGCGCGGCCACCGAGCCCGACCGTAACGGAGTGTGGGTGACCGGCGCGGTGAAGGCGCTCGATGCGGACGGCTGGCTTGCCCGGCTCGGGCAGGGCGAGGGCGGGACGCGCGTACACTGGGGCGGCATAGACGTGAGCCTGGGCGCGATGGATGCGCTGGGGTTGCGCTTCGGCGGCCATTCGGTCAAAGCCTCGCTCCAGGACGGGCAATGGCGAGCCGCACTCTCGGGCAGGGAGCTGGATGGGGAGGTGACGTGGCAGCCCGAGGGCGCCGGCAAGGTCGTCGCGCGGATGGCGAAGTTCGCCATTCCGGCGGGGGTGCCCGGCGCCGACGCGGCGGCGAGCCGCGAGCCGCAGACCCCGACGGAGCCGCAGGAGCTTCCCGCGCTCGACATCGTCGCGGACCAATTCATCATCAAGGACAGGGTCTACGGCCGGCTCGAGCTCGGCGCCGTGTCCGAAGGGCGCGACTGGCGCGTCGAACGGCTGGTTCTCTCCAATCCCGAGAGCAACCTGGCGCTCGACGGGGTATGGCGGCGCGCGCAGGCCCGGCAGGTGACGCAGGTCAACCTGCGGCTCGAAACGAGCGATAGCGGCAAGCTGCTCGCGCGGCTCGGTCACCCGGAAGGCGTGCAGGGCGGCGTGGTCAAGCTGGAGGGATCGCTCACGTGGAACGGCGTTCCCTACGAGCTCGATTATCCGACGATGTCGGGCGTCCTCAGCCTCGAGGCCGCGAAAGGGCAGTTCGTCAAGCTCGACCCGGGCATCGGCAAGCTGCTCGGCGTCATGAGCCTGCAATCATTGCCGCGCCGCGTGACGCTGGATTTCCGGGACGTGTTCAGCGAGGGCTTCGCGTTCGACGAGATCACCGGCGCGACCCGCATCGACCGCGGCACCGCCACCACCGGAAATTTCCGGGTCCGGGGGCCGGCCGCCACGATCGTGATGAAAGGAAGCGTCAACCTCGCGCAGGAGACGCAGAACCTGAGAGTGCGCATCACGCCGCAGGTGACCGAGTCCGTGGCGGTGGCCGGAGCCCTGGTCGGCGGGCCGATCGCCGGCGTAGCCGCCTATCTCGCCCAGAAAGTGCTGAGGGATCCCGTCGGCAAGCTCGCCTCCTTCGAGTACGACGTGAGCGGCACCTGGTCCGACCCGATGGTGAAGCGGGTGGCGCGCCCGGCCCCCGAGCCCGCGCCCGATTCCGAGTGATTCATGAGTGAATCGAATTCGTCCTTCGGCAAGGCCAGGCCGCATGTGGCGAAGTCCGCCGCGGAGCCCGGGATCACGCGCATTGCCGCGGTGCAGCTCGCCGCGGGGCCGAACGTCAAGGGCAACCTCAACGAGGCCGGGCGGCTGATCGAGATGGCGGCGGCGGAGGGCGCGAAGCTGGTGGCGCTGCCCGAGTACTTTGCGATCATGGGCATGCGGGACGACGACAAGGTCAAGGTGCGCGAGAAGCCCGGCGCGGGCCCGATCCAGGAGTTTCTCGCCGCCGCGGCGCGCAGGCTCGGCATCTGGCTCGTGGGCGGCTCGGTCCCGCTCGAGGCATCGAGCCCCGAGAAGGTGCGCAACAGCTGCCTGGTCTACGACGACCAGGGCCGGCTGGCCGCGCGCTACGACAAGATCCATCTGTTCGGCTTCGCCATGGGGAAGGAACGCTACGAGGAGGAGCGCACGATCGAGCCGGGGCGGGATGTGGTCACCGTGGACACGCCATTCGCGCGCCTGGGGCTTTCGATCTGCTACGACCTGCGGTTCCCGGAGCTCTACCGGGCGATGAAGCCGGTCGATATCATCCTGGTGCCCTCCGCGTTCACCGAGACCACGGGAAAGGCGCACTGGGAGACGCTGATCCGGGCGCGCGCCATCGAGAACCTGGCTTACGTGCTCGCGCCGGCCCAGGGCGGCTATCACCTGAGCGGGCGCGAGACCCATGGCGACAGCATGATCGTCGATCCCTGGGGCGTGGTGCTCGACCGGCTGCCGCGCGGCTCCGGGGTGGTGTCGGCCGGGGTCAACCTGCAGCATCTGCGCAACCTGAGGCAGAGCCTGCCGGCACTGACGCACCGCAACCTGCACCGCTGTTGAGAGCAGCAGGGCTTATACTGAGCGCATATGAAACCCGAAAACAGGCAGGAAACGCGGGTGCTGGAGCGCGAGACGTCGTTTGCGACGGCGAACGAGATCCTGCTCGCGCCTTATTCGCTGGACTCCGGCCGGCTGCAGGCGGTGTTCGGGCAGATACTCGCGCACCGGGTGGACTACGCCGACCTCTATTTCCAGTACACGCGCAGCGAGTCCTGGAGCCTGGAAGAGGGCATTGTCAAGTCGGGCAGCTTCAACATCGACCAGGGCGTGGGCGTGCGGGCGGTGAGCGGGGAGAAGACCGCCTTCGCCTATTCCGACGACATCAGCCTGACCGCGCTCGAGGCCGCGGCCCAGGCGACGCGGGCGATCGCGCGCCAGGGCCAGGCCGGCCGCAAGCGGGTGGTGCGCCGCGCTTCGGGCCACAATCTCTACACGCCTCACGACCCGATCTCCGGGCTGCCGGACCCGGACAAGGTCGCGTTGCTCGAGCGCATCGAGCGGCGCGCGCGCGCGCTCGACCCGCGCGTGACGCAGGTCATGGCGTACCTCGCGGGCGAGTACGACGTGGTGCTGGTCGCGCGCGCGGACGGCGTCCGCGCCGCCGACGTGCGGCCGCTCGTGCGCCTGTCGCTGCAGGTGATCGTCGAGGCCGGCGGCCGGCGCGAGCAGGGCAGCTCCGGCGGCGGCGGGCGCTTCGACTACTCCTATTTCACCGACGAGGTGCTGGAGGACTACGCGCGCAAGGCCGTGGACCAGGCGCTCGTCAATCTCGAGGCGCGGCCGGCACCCGCGGGCACCATGACGGTGGTGCTCGGGCCGGGCTGGCCCGGCGTGCTGCTGCATGAAGCGATAGGCCACGGGCTCGAGGGCGATTTCAACCGCAAGGGCACGTCCGCCTTCAGCGGGCGTATCGGCGAGCGCGTCGCGGCGCCGGGCGTCACCGTGGTGGACGACGGCACGATCGCGCGCCGGCGCGGCTCCCTCAACATCGACGACGAGGGCCACCCCACGCAGCGCAACGTCCTGATCGAGGACGGCGTGCTGAAAGGCTACATGCAGGACAGCCTCAATGCGCGCCTCATGAAGGTGCGCCCCACGGGCAACGGCCGGCGCGAATCCTACGCCCACATCCCGATGCCGCGCATGACGAACACCTACATGCTGAACGGGGGCACGCCGCGCGAGGAGATCATCGCCTCGGTGAGAAACGGCCTCTACGCCGTCAACTTCGGCGGCGGGCAGGTGGACATCACCAGCGGCAAGTTCGTGTTTTCCGCGTCCGAAGCCTACGTGATCGAGAACGGCAGGCTCGGCCAGCCGGTGAAGGGCGCGACGCTGATCGGCAACGGGCCGGATGCGCTCACCCGCGTCGCGCTGATCGGCAACGATATGGCGCTCGATCCCGGCGTCGGTACCTGCGGCAAGGAAGG
>JBOIEM010000257.1:0-22368 GCA_050741115.1 Burkholderiales bacterium | reverse complement strand
GCTGAAGCTCGCGTACGCCGACCGCCACCATCACTTCGGCGATCCCCGCTTCGTGAAGGTTCCGATCACCGGACTGATGTCGGAGCGCTACGCGGAGCACCGCCGTTCCCTGGTGAGCCTGGAGAAGGCGTGGCCGGAGATGCCGCCCGCGGGCGATCCGGACACGCTGGCTCAATTGACCCATCGTTGCGTGCCGGCACCGGAGCCCGAAGATGCGCCGGGGCCCGGCGACACTTCGTACCTGTGCGTGATCGACCGGCACGGCAACGCCTTCTCGTGCACGCCGAGCGACGGCTCGGACAAGACCCCCATCATTCCCGGCGTGGGAATCCTGTGCTCCGGTCGTGGGACGCAGTCGTGGTCCGATCCCGCGCATCCGAGCTCGGTTGCGCCCGGCAAGCGGCCGCGGCTGACGCCCAATCCCGCGCTGGCGTTCAAGAACGGGCGCGTACACATGCCGTTCGGCACGCCGGGCGGCGACGTTCAGTGCCAGGCCATGCTGCAGGTCTTTCTCAACATCAACGTGTTCGGCATGTCGCCGCAGGCGGCGGTCGAGGCGCCGCGCTTCGCCGGCTACAGCTTCCCCGGTTCGTTCGAGCCGCATCCCTATTACCCGGGACGGCTTCACCTCGAGTCGAGCCTCGCCGCGGAGGCCGGGGACGATCTCCGGGAGCTCGGACACAAGGTCCATGAGTGGGATGACAGGACCTGGCTTGCCGGCGCGGTCTGCACGATCGTCGCCGATCACGAAAACGGGGTACTGCACGGCGGCGCCGATCCGCGCCGGCCGGCGTATGTTCTGGGCTGGTAGAAAATAGCCGCCAAACCGCCAAACCGCCAAGAACGCCAAGAACGCCAAGAAGAACAATAATTAATGCCAACTGAACGCCGATGAGTGCTAGCGATCCCTTACTCAAAGATGAGTGGTGGTGGATGGGTAAGCAGTTAACCAGCCTAATTCCAGCGTCAGGCGTCTCGCATTCTGTCTCGGCTCGTGTAAACGTGCTGGCCCTGTGCTTCCTGCTTTCTTTGCTCCTTGCGGCTCCCACGCAAGCAGGTTTTCTTGGTATTGAATTTGATGTAGATGACTGCATCAACAAATACATTGAAAAGATGCGTTGGGCGAAACAGCGTCGCCTTATGAAGGATATTTGCCAAGTCAAGCACGAGAGCGCCAGCTCACGAACGGAGAAACGATTCGCTCAATGTGTACTCGATTCGATCTTCGAAGTCTCGGACGACTCAAACGGTAGGCGTGTACTGCAGTCTTGCTCTTCAAAGACAGGGGAGGAGGCTGCTTATCGACGCCTCGTTACAAGATTCCCGATACAGCGGGACATCTCGGAAATGCTTAACCAACAACAGAGTAATCAGCGCAAACCCCAAGCGCACCAGCCAATAACGATAATTGATCAAAATGGAAAACCCATTTCATGCATTCGAATTGGAGAGGTGATCCATTGTCCATAGGGGGAAGATGCCCACTTACTGGGTGTAGACGAGATGTTGCGCGAGCAGCACGTGCCTAGCGCTGGACTTAGGGCTTTGGTCAGAGATGATTAACATTACCTGACGGAGGATTCAGACCGCTAATTAAAGACAAGTTGACCCTATGAAGATTGCATCCAGAGACGTATCGATTGTGCCACTTGAACAAGTCGGAGAGCTTTTCCGAGGTTCCAAGGGCCACGGCGTTCTAGTCGACTGTGGGCGGTATCGCTTACAAGTCGGCGCCATCATTCCTCAGCCCGATGGGAAATTCTGGTTGGACATGGGGATTTTTGAGAGCATGCAGCTCGCACAATATTCTACAGGTCGATTTTCGGAGGTCTATGGAACCTTCGAGGCTGCCGTCGAGGCTGCGCAAGAATTTCTCTTGTCGAAGCGCAAAGCAGAATTCTAAATCATCTCGCACAAATTAAGCAGAAATTTGAGCAAGAGCGTACGATTATGAGCAAGGCAACAGTTACGAGATTTCGCGACAAGAGGAGCCATTTTTCCACGAGTAAGGAGGCATATATCTGGCTTCTAAATCGATTCTTTGAATCAAAGCCAAATGTCTTAGAGGGTGATGCTTTTGATGCGCTATTGATGCCGCTCGGTGCGAAGCGACGCTATTTCGGCCGCACGCCGGTGGAGATGTTCGCTCACAACCCTGGACTTGCGGAGAACCCAAACAACTATTACCGGCTTGCAAATGCGTTATATGCGGATGTGAATCTTTCCAACGATCGAAAACTCAGGAATCTCCGAGACTTTGCTAAGGTCATCGGCCTTAGAGAAGGCCTCGATTGGGAATGAAGTGTTCCCCCGTAACCATATCTGCCTGCGATGATAACAAGGGGCTACCTCAACCTGACCCCGTAGGCGCATAGGCGGACGCGCACGAAAGTCCTGATGACAAAAGGCACACACTGCGCTAGAATTCCGGTGTGAAGCCATTCCGGTGGAATCCGGACAAGAATGAACGTCTGACGGTCGGGCGTGGCATTTCGTTCGAGGAAATCGTTCTCGCGGTTGAGGAAGACGGGCTCAAGGACATCCTGGTCCACCCGAACCAACGGCGATATCCGGGACAGGTCGTGCTGGTGGTCGCCTACCGTGGCTATGTTTTTCTCGTTCCCTCGGTCGAAGAGAGCACGCACTACTTTCTAAAGACGATCATTCCCAGCCGGAAGGCGACACGAGATTACCTTGGAACGGAAGGCGAAGATGAAAAAACTTGATCGCTATGAAAGGGAAATACTCGGCGCATACGAGAAGGGCACGCTGGTTTCGGCTCGTCCGACGAAGGCGCAGCTGGTCGCGTTACGCGATGCAGCACGTGCTACATTCATCAAGGACAGGCGCGTGAACATTCGCCTTTCTGCCGCTGATCTGATGGATATTCAGGCCCGGGCGTATGAGGAGGGTGTTCCTTATCAGACCCTGATCACAAGCGTGCTGCACAAGTACGTATCCGGCCGATTGCAGGAGAAGAGGTCACGCCTAACCGCCCGCTCAACGCAGACGCGCGCAAAATCAGCGCGCGCTGGTTAGCGAGACACGTTAATTCTTCGATTTTACTTGCTTAGATCGGTGTTTATCTGCGTTTATCCCGTTCCAATGTCCGTTTTCCAGGCTTGTCACGGACCAATAATCATCAGGAGCTGGTGGAGGTCATTGGAACGGGATTTATCTGCGGCCGGATTGTTGTTTTTCCTGGCGCCGGCGGCATTCGCCGCCAGCATCGCGGTGGACGTTGGTCACTATCTCAAGGAGCCAGGCGTCATCAGCGCGCGCGGCATCCCCGAGTTCGAGTACAACCTCCGGCTCGCGCGCGAAATTTCCGGTGCGCTCGGGCGCGCCGGCCACAGCACCATCCTGATCGGTGACGATGGCATGGCAGAGAATCTCGGAAGTCGCGCTCCGCGCGCATCCGGGATGGACCTCTTCATTTCGATCCATCACGATTCGGTGCGCCCGCGCTTTCTATCGAGCTGGGAAAGCGGCGGCGAGACGTTTCTCTACAGCGATCAGTTCTCGGGCTTTTCGCTGTTCGTGTCGCGCCTGACTTCCCGCATGGAAGCGAGCCTGAACTGCGCGTCGGCGATCGGTGCTGCGCTGCGCGAAGCGGGCTTCACCCCGTCGCGCTATCACGCCGACCCGATCGTGGGGGAGAACCGGCCGTTTGCCGACGAGGCGAACGGCGTGCATTATTTCGACAACCTGGCGGTGCTGAAGACGGCGAGCATCCCCGCGCTGCTGTTCGAGGCGGGAGTCATCGTCAACCGCGACGAGGAGCTGCGCCTGCGCGATCCCGCCGTGCGCAAGCGGATCGTCGAGTCGGTCGCGGCGGGGATCGGCGCCTGCTTGCAATGAATCCGGATTGGGAAATGAAATCCAGCGCCTTCCTCCTTTGCTGCGTGCTCGCGACCGCCGCCGGCGCGCAGCAGTACCCCGACCGGCCGATCCGGCTGATAGTGGGTTTCCCGCCGGGTGGCGCCGCGGATATCCTCGGCCGCCATGCCGCCCTGCAGTTGACCGAGGCGCTCGGCCAGCAGGTGGTGGTGGACAATCGCGGCGGGGCGGGCGGGCTGATCGCCACCGCGACCGCTGCGCGGGCGAGCTCCGACGGCTACACGCTGCTCTTCACCTCGATTCCGCACGTCATCAATCCGCATCTCTACCGCACCGTGTCCTACGATGCGCTCAAGGATTTCGTCCCGGTGGCGCAGTTCGTGGCAGTGCCGCTGATGATGGCATCCCATCCGGGGCTGCCGGTGAAGTCGGTGAAGGACCTGATTGCGTACTCGAAAGCCGCTCCCGGGCAGGTGAATTACGGCTCGGGCGGCAGCGGTTCCTCCAGCCATCTCGCCATGGAGTTGTTCAAGAGCATGGCCGGGGTCGATCTCGTGCACATCCCGTACAAGGGTGTCGGCCCGATGATGACGGACTTGCTCGCGGGCCAGGTGAGGCTCACCATTTCCAGTGCGGTTCCGCTGTCACCGCAGGTGAAGACGGGCAAGCTGCGCGGGCTCGCGGTCACCAGTCCGAGGAGATCGCCGTCCTTTCCCGATCTCCCGGCAATGACAGAAACCGTGCCCGCCTACGAAGTGGTCAACTGGTTCGGCATCCTGGCACCGGCAGGCACGCCGCGCGGCATCGTGGCGCGCATCAACAAGGACCTGAACATTGCGCTCGCGTCGCCCGCGCTGCGGGAGCGGCTCGCCGCGCAAGGCGCGGATGTCGTTGGCGGCACGCCGGAGGATTTCGGCAAGCTGATCCGGTCGGATTTCACCAAGTGGGCGAGGGTCGTGAGGGAATCCGGGGCGCGGGTGGACTGAAAGTCCAGGTATGAGGGCGGAGGGTTGAGGGATGAGGGGAGGAATGCCGAGGCGGAATTGCAGGAACGAAAGGCACGACCCCTATCGCGCAGGGAACGCGCGCGGATCGCGTTTTGCCCTGTACGCGCTGTTGACCTCATCCCTCATCTCTAATCCCTCGTCCCTCGCGTGGGCGGCGCATCCCTTCATCACCGACGACACCGGCACCCAGAGCAAGGGCAACTGGCAGCTCGAGTTGCAGGCCGAGCACAGCCGCACCGATCGCACCGCGGATGCGGGTGCCGGGCCCGTGCGGCAGGAAAGCAAGTCGACCGTATTCACGCCGGTGCTGACTTATGGGGTTCTCGAGAACCTGGACATTGCGCTAGGCCTCAATCGCGTGAAGGAGCGCGTCACCGAGAACGGGGTCGTCACCGAGGATCCGAGCGGGACGGGAGACTCGAGCATGGAGCTCAAGTGGCGTTTCTACGATGCCAACGGGCTCAGCCTTGCGCTCAAGCCGGGCCTGCTGCTGCCGACCGGAGACGAGAACAAGGGCCTCGGTAACGGCAAGACCTCGTGGGGGGTCAACTTCATCACCACCTACGAAACGAAGCCATGGGCGATTCACGGGAACGTGGCGTACAGCCACGCACGTTACCAGCTGCCGCAGGACGAGGCCGCGAACCGGTCGGACCTGTGGCGCGTCTCCGCGGGGGCCGCATTTTCGGTGCGGGAGGACCTGCGCCTGGTCGGCGAGGCGGGAGTGCGCACCAACCAGGCGAAGGATGATCCGTTCCTGCCCGGCGATACCGGCCGTTTCGCGATGCTCGGCTTGATTTACTCGCCCACCGACAAGATCGACCTGGATATCGGTTTCCGCAAAGGCCTCAACGACGCGGAGCCCGACTGGACGTTTCTCGCCGGCGCGACGTTCCGCTGGTAGCGCGATGCGGCGCATGCTGGGCGAACTGCTGCTACCGCTTGCTATCGCCTACGGCGCGGTGCTCGTCCTCGTGTTCCTGTTCCAGTCCCACCTCGTGTTCTTCCCCGGCACGGGGCGCGAGGCCGTGGTGACGCCCCTGTCCTACGGGCTGCGGTTCGAGCCGGTGCAGATCCGCACCGCCGACGGCGAGACGCTGGATGCGTGGTGGGTGCCGGCGGAGGATGCGCGCGGCTCGGTGCTGTTCTTCCACGGCAATGCCGGCAACATCTCCCATCGCATCGACTACCTCCAGATGTTCCATCGCCTGCGCTATTCGACGCTCATCGTGGATTACCGCGGCTACGGCAAGAGCACCGGATCGCCCTCCGAGGCGGGGACCTACCTCGACGCGGAGGCGGCGTGGGAGCACCTGCTCCGTGCACGGATGGCGCGGCCGCGGGACATCGTGATCGCGGGCGAATCGCTCGGCGCGGCGATCGCAACCCGGCTCGCGGCGGAGAAATCCCTCACCCCCGCCCCTCTCCCGAGCGGAGAGGGGAGGCTCGAGATTCCCTTCCCTCGCATGGGGGAAGGGCATGGGATGGGGGACGCGCCGCGCGCCGTGCTGCTGTTCTCCACGTTCACGTCGGTCACCGATCTCGGCGCGCAGGTCTACTGGTTCCTGCCGGTGCGGCTGCTGAGCCGCATCGGCTACGACAACGTGGCCAACCTGAAGCGCATCCGCGCGCCGGTGTTCATCGCGCACAGCCGCGACGACGACATCGTGCCCTACGTGCACGGCAGGAAACTGTTCGAGGCGGCGGCCGAGCCCAAGACGTTCCTGGAAATGCGCGGCGGGCACAACGACGGCTTCATCTTCACGCGGCCGGAGTGGATCGCCGAGCTGGGCGCGTTCCTTGACCGTCACGCCCCTGCGAGATGACCAACGCGTGCGGTAATGAGGCGTGACGTGGTGCTGCTACAGCCCTAGAATGGCCTGAACGCTGTCCACCAGCGCGTCGGGCTTGAACGGCTTCGTCATGTAGCCGCTCGCGCCGTACGCCAGCGCCGCCACCACGTCGTCATGCTCGGTTTTCGAGGTCATGACGATGATCGGCACCGACTTGTAGAGCGGATGCTCGCGCAGGCGGCCGAGCAGCTCGAGGCCGATGGTATCCGGCAGCACCATGTCCATGGCGATCACGTCCGCCGGCGGCTGCTTGTTGAGCTGCTCGACGATCTCGTCCTGTCGCGCGGCGGCGCGGATCTCGAACTTCGCGAGCAGCAGCGCGCGTGTCACGGCGAGCGTGCTCGACTGGTCGGAGTCGATGACGAGCACGGTGTAGCGGTCGCCGCCGGCGCGCGCTGGGACGCGCTTGGCCGCCCGGTTGATGATGTGCACGTAATAGCCGGCCTTCTTCGAGGCCTTGAGCCCCGACAGCGTCGACTCCGCCTGCTGCAGCTGCTGGATCGTCGGCACCTTCACCGGCCGGTTGATGAAGTTCGCGAAATCGAGCGGGGCGTCCGGTTTCGCCGGCGCGGTCGCCGCGGGGGCGGTGGCGATCTCGATGTAGCCGTCAACGAAGAGGCGGTCGAGCGCACCGCTCAACTTGTCCTGCGGCACTTGCGGGAGCTTTCCCTGCAGCTGGGCAATCGTGGAATGGTTGACCAGTCCGAGCAGCGTCTTCAGGCCGGGTGGGAGCTTCCCGGGCGTGCCCGCGAGCTCGGCTTTGCCCGCGTCTGTCGTTACGTATGCGATCGCGTCCGCCATCGTCCATGGAGAATCCGATGTGCGCGAAATGAGCAGCGGTCCGCCGTCCGCTCGATTTCGCGCAGTTATTCCGGCGCAAAGCGTCCAGAATAACAAGTAATTATGCCATGCGTACCGGCTGCACACCTGCGGCGGAATCCGCATTCATGCGCCGAGCAGACTTGCGACGAAATCCGCGATGGCGAGCGACGAGGTCAATCCCGGCGACTCGATGCCGAACAGATTGACGAGGCCGGCGACGCCGTGGTCGCGCGGACCGGAGATGGTGAAATCCTGCGCGGGCTCGCCGGGCCCGGCGGTCTTCGGCCGGATGCCGGTATAGCCGGGCTGCAGGGCGCCGTCCAGGAGTCCCGGGAAATAGCGGCGGATGGCGGCGTAGAAGGCCGCTTCGCGGCTCCTGTCGAAGCGGTAGTCCACGCGCTCGATCCACGCGAAGTCCGGCCCGAACTTGATCCTCCCTCCCAGATCAATGGTGACGTGCACGCCGAGCCAGTCCTGGCGCGCGACCGGATAGATCAGCCGCCGGAAGGGAGCCGTGCCGGAGAGCGTGTAGTAGTGGCCGATCGCGTAATACGATGGCGGGATCGCGCGGGGCGGCAGGCCCGAGATCGAGCGGGCGACGGCCTGCGCGCCGAGCCCCGCGCTGTTTACCACCGTGCCGCATTCGATCGTCATCGGCTCGGCGCCCCCGACCTCCAGGACGATGCCGCTTTTCTCCACGCGCCCGGACACGACGGGGCTGCCGAGCGCGAGCGCGGCACCGCGGCTCTCGGCGTCGCCGAGATAGGCGAGCATGAGCGCATGGCTGTCGACGATGCCGGTGCTCGGCGAAAGAAATCCCGCGACGCAGCGCACCTCGGGCTCGAGCGCGGCGAGCTCCTCGCGGGCGAGCGGCTTCAGGTCGTCGACGCCGTTGGTCTCGGCCTGGTCCTGGTACTTCCGCAGCCCGGCGAGCTCGCTTTCATCGCATGCGACGATGACTTTGCCGACGCGCTGGTGTGGCACCGCGCGCTCGGCGCAATAGCGGTAGAGGGCCTTGCGTCCCGCGAGGCACAGCCGCGCCTTGAGCGATCCCGTGGGGTAATAGATGCCGGCGTGGATGACCTCGGAATTGCGCGAGCTGGTGTGGGTGCCAAAGGCGCCTTCGGCCTCCAGCACCACCACCTCGCGACCGCTCATGGCGAGGCGGCGCGCGATGGCGAGACCGACGACGCCGGCGCCGATCACCGCGCACTCGACTCTCTCCGCCATGATCTCCGCGAAGGGGGCAAAGCGCGGAGTTTACTTGACCGTCAGCCGGCAGCCACCGTGACGCAATTCTTCCCGCTGGCCTTGCTCGCGTACATGGCCTGGTCCGCTTTCTCCAGGACGGACTCGAAATCCACGCCGTGGTTCGGGTAGCAGGCGATGCCGATGCTGACCGTCGTGGACAGCCTCTGCTCGCGCGTCACGAGGGGCGTTGCCTCGACGCTCTTGCGGATACGCTCCGCGACCCCGGCCGCCCCGCTGCACGGCGTCTCCGGCAGCAGCGCGACGAATTCGTCGCCCCCGTAGCGCGCGATGATATCGGTCTGGCGCAGGCGGTCCTGGATGCACTCGACGGTCTGCTGCAGCAGGCGGTTGCCGGTCTCGTGGCCGAGCGTATCGTTCACCTGCTTCAGGCTGTCGGAATCGATCATGAGCACGCTGAACGGGCGGGCATAACGCCCGGCCTGCTGGGCCACGCGCTCGGCCACGGTGCCGAAGGCGCGCATATTGAGAACCCCGGTCAAATCGTCGGTCTCGGACAGGCGCTTGACGTAGCCGTACGCGCGGCGCAGATCCGCCGACAGCATTGAGGTGATGTAGGCGACCAGCAGCATGGGCGCGATCTGGGCGAGCAGCTTCACCCCGTACTGGAGCGTCAGGAGCTCCCCCGCCTCGTGCGGGTACGCGAGCCAGACGTAGCAGCCCGCGATCAAGACCATTTCCGCGAGCGTGACGAGCTTCCCCAGAGTGAGCGCCGCGACGAGGATCACGAGGATATAGAGGTCGTGCAGCGGGCTCTCGGCGCCCCCGGTGTAGGCCAGCACCCAGGTGACGAACAGGATCATCATCGCAGTCTCGATGGTGATCTTCCAGTGGGTTTCGGTGCGGTAGAAGTTGGCGTAATGGAAAGACAGCACGAAGGCGGCGAAGAAGAACATGGCCATGGAGAGCGCTGCCGAGGCTTCCTCGTCGAGAGGCAGCACCACCTGGTAGAGCAGCACCAGAATCAGCATCAGCCACTCGATCTCCGCCACCGTCCGGGTGAAGCCGCGCAGTTCCTCAGCGGACAGTGCGGGATCGAAGATGCGATTCAGGGACATGCGACGGGTCTTGGGGGGGCGGCGCGTTCAGGACAGCAGCATACCATCAAAGAACGGCCGGGTTTCGAACACGCTCGCAGGGAAGCGCTTGGCGCCGGCGCGCAGGTGGCGCTTGAGCGCGAAATCGAACAGCAGGGGGTTGTGCTCGCGTACTTCCGCGAGCACCGGAGCGAGCCCGTTATCGATGACGCCGAGCTGCACGAGCTGACTCACCGAGTGGAGCGGCACGATTCCGGGCAGAGGATAGTCGGAGCCGTTGAGCAGCCGGGGATGCCAGTCATCGCGCTCGAGCAGCGCGCGGAGGGCCGGCCCCGCGCGGTTGACCTGCGCGATGGACGAGATGTCGCCGTAGAGATTCGCGCGATAACGCGGGTCGTCCATCAGCCGCGCGAACAGCGAGAAGCTCGCGACGTAGGGGCCGTGCTCGCCGCGGTCGAGGTCGCGGTCCTCGCCCAGGGTGGCGCAATGCGCGAGGACGACCCGTACGCCGTGCTCCAGCGCGCGCCGCAGCAGCAGCGGATTGCCCAGGTGCTGGCGGTCGGCCACGCTTACCGCGCGCTCCATCCCGCCATGGGTGATGAGCGGCAGGCCGAGCTTCACGAGCTCGGCGAAGAACGCGTCGCAGCGGGGAGAGGCGGGATCGATGCCCATCGCGGCGGGCAGCCACTTGACCGCGCGTGCACCGGTGGCCTTTGCCCGGCGCAGCGCGGCGAGGGAGTCGCGGCGGTAGGGATGAATGGAGGCGGCCCATTCGAAACGGTCCGGGTGCCGCCGGGCCGTCGCCATCGCGTAGGCGTCAGGGACGTAAAAGGCGGTTTCTCCCGGCAGCGATGTTCCATCCGCGGCGTGATGCCGGTCGAAGGCGAGCAGGACCAGCTTCACGCCGGGGCGCATCCCGTCGAGCAGGTTCAGCATGCGCCGGACGTAACTCTCGTCGACGCTCCCCGGCGCTTCGTGGGCGCAGCCGGCGTTGAGGTAGAACAGGCGCTGGGCGTACTGCACCGGGTTCACGATGTTGAACATGGCCGGATTGAGCCAGATGCCGCTCCCCGAATCGCCGCTGCCGATGAGGTGCGCGTGGGAGTCCCACACCCGCGCGGCGTCGATACCCGCCCACGCAGCGAGCAGCGCCTCGTCGCTCGCCAGTTTCCGCGGCAGCTCGGCGCGACAGGCATTGAACAGGCCGTGCTCGAGCGAATAGCTGCAGCCGCCGAGCGCGGCGGTTCCGCCGGCAGCGAGCAACAGGCGTCGTCGATTGCGCATCATCGGGGTCGCTGACTAAGAGTCCCTAACATGATGAACCACGCGTGCGTTGCGAGCCAAAATCGGTGATGACGCGAAGGGCGGCGCAGGGCATATGTCGTATATGGCCAAGCCGTCCGAGAAAGTCAGCGCCGATTTTGGCCGCAACCCCGGCGCAGGCATCTGATTATCCAATGTAATCCCAGGGGCTGGCACGACTTTTCGCCCATGGCTTTGTCGCTCGCCTTGCTAATATTCCAGATATTAGCTGCGGCTCGCTTCGCGCCCTGAGCCAAAATCGTGACAGCGCATCGCGTGGTTCATCATGTTAGGGACTCTAGATAACGACAAGGCCGCCGCATGGACGCAACGGTAACGCTCCCCACCTGGATCTTCATCGTGCTGGTTGTGCTCGCGCTGTGGGCGCTGCTCGAGCGGTTGCTGGTGCCGGGCGTGCGCTGGTACCTCCGCCGCAAGGTGAACCGCGTCATCCGCGAGATCAACACGCGGTGGAACGTCGAGCTGCCGCAGTTCAAGCTGACTCGGCGCCAGGCGCTGATCGACCGGCTGTTCCACGACCCGAAGGTGCGGGACGCCGTCGCGCGCGAGTGCAGCGGGAAGGGGCTGCCGCGCGCGGTCGTGGCGGCGCGCGTCGACCGCTACGCCCGCGAGATCGTGCCGGCCTTCAATGCCTACCTCTACTTCGGCGCCGGCTACTGGCTGGGCAAGATGCTCGCGAAGCTCCTCTACCGGGTGCGGCTCGGCTACACGGACACGCAGGCGATCGCGGCGATCAACCCGAAGTCGTCGGTCGTGTTCGTCATGAACCACCGCAGCAACATGGACTACGTGCTGGTGGCGTTTCTCGCCGCCGAGCGCGTTGCGCTCTCGTACGCCGTCGGCGAATGGGCGCGCGTGTGGCCGCTGCAGCAGCTGATCCGCTTGATGGGGGCCTACTTCGTGCGGCGCAACTCCGGCGACGCCCTCTACCGCATGGTCCTGCAGCGCTACGTGCAGATGGCGGTGGAGGCCGGTGTACCGCAGGCGCTCTACCCCGAGGGTGGACTCTCCATCGATGGCAGGCTGCGCCCGCCCCGGCTGGGGCTGCTCGACTACATGCTGAAGGCGTTCGACCCCGCCGGCGAGCGCGATATCGTGTTCATACCCGTGGGCATCAACTACGACCGCGTGCTCGAGGACCGGACCCTGCTGCTGAAGCTCGACCCCGCGGCGCCCCGGCGCGGCCTGCTCTACGCGGCCGCGCGGACCGCCGCGTTCGTCGCCGGCAACCTGTGGCTGATGCTGACCGGGCGCTGGCACCGTTTCGGCTACGCCTGCGTGAACTTCGGCAAGCCGCTCTCGATGCGCGAATACGTGAGGCAGCACGGCATCGACTTCCGCCGGCTCGACGACGGGGAGCGGCACCGCGAGGTCGAGCGGGTCGGCATCCAGGTCATGGACGCGATCGCGCGCATCGTCCCGGTGCTGCCGGTATCGCTCGTCGCCACCGCGTTCCTGCGCCGCCACGACGCCGGGTGGTCCGAGCTTGAGCTCAAGTCGGCGGCCTACGATCTCATCCTGCGGCTCGAGCAGGCCGGCGCGCACATCTACGTTCCGCGCGGGGACCTCGACTACGCCATCGGGGTCGGCCTGCGGATGCTGCTGCTGCGGCGGATCGTCGTGGAGGAAGACGGGCTTTACCGCGCGAGCCCGGGGGAAGATGCGCTGCTTTCCTACTACGCCAACGCCATCGAGCCGCTGGTTGTTGCGGCAGGCGGATCCCCCGTCGCGGAGACCGTGCCCCGTGCGGCGTGAGCGCGATAACCCTGGAGGCGCGCAGGGCCATGACCAGGCGGCGGATTGCATACACGAGCGGCGCGGCCGAGAATATGCGTCGAAATTCATGCAGATCGGCCGGCGCGCCCGCAGTTGAACTTGGACTTTCCATCCCCATCTAACTGCCACACCGACAACCGGAGGATTGAGCGCTTATGAAACGAATTTTCCTGCTCGTGGCGACCAACTTTGCCGTGCTGCTCGTGTTGAGCATCACGATGCAACTGCTCGGGCTCGACCGCATGCTGGCGGACGAGACGGGTCTCAATCTCTACGGCCTGCTACTGATGGCCGGGATTTTCGGTTTCGGCGGCGCCTTCATTTCCCTGCTCATTTCGAAATGGATGGCGAAGAGGACGACCGGCGCCCGGGTGATCGAGGTGCCCTCCAGCATGGCCGAGCGCTGGCTCGTGGATACGGTCAAGCGCCAGGCCGGCAGCGCCGGCATCGGCATGCCGGAAGTGGCGGTCTACGATTCGCCCGAGATCAACGCCTTCGCCACGGGCTGGAACCGCAATAACGCCCTGGTCGCGGTCAGCACCGGGCTGCTGCAGAACATGTCCCAGGACGAGGCCGAGGCGGTGCTCGCCCACGAGGTGACCCACGTCGCCAACGGCGACATGTTGACGCTCACGCTCATCCAGGGGGTGCTCAACACTTTCGTGATCTTCCTCTCGCGCGTGGTCGGCACTCTCGTCGATCGCGCCGTGTTCAAGGTCGAGCGCGGGCAGGGCCCGGCCTTCTACATCACCGTCATTGTCGCCCAGATCGTCCTCGGCATCCTCGCGAGCATCGTCGTCATGTGGTTCTCACGCCAGCGTGAATTCCGCGCCGACGCGGGCGGCGCGGCGCTCGCGGGACGCGGCAAGATGATCGCCGCGCTCGAGCGCCTGAAGTCGAACCAGGGGCAGTCGCAGCTCCCGGCGCAGATCTCGGCATTCGGGATTTCCGGGGGCGGCGGATTCGCGCGGCTGTTCATGTCGCACCCGCCGCTCGACGAACGCATCACCGCGCTCAGGAGCGGCGATCGGTGACCCGTGACCGGCAATAAAAAGCCCGCGCGAGCGGGCTTTTTTTTCGGCGCACGATTTACCGGTCACGCCGTATCAGTCACGCCGTATCAGTCACGCCTTATCTCACTTGAGCACCGGCGTCTTGAGGTTGCCGGAGACGGCGAGGTTGCCGCGGGCCACGATCACCGCCTTGGTTCCGAGCTGGGTGTTGACGCGGCCCGAAAGATTGCCGTTGGGGTCGATGTCGATGGCGCCGGAAGAGTTCATGGGACCGGACGAGAGCTGGAGCTGGCGGTAGGAATAGCCCTGGTTGGTGAGCCGCATCGTGCCCGCAAGCGAATTGAAGCCGGTCTTCCCGCCACGCACGCCGTCGCGCGCCGGGGACTGGATCGCCCGTATGATATCGACGTTGTTGAGGGTGCCTTTCACGACGTTGAAGGATGCCTCGACCCGCGGATCGGCGAACAGGTTCTGCAGGTTGGTGCCCCGCAGCGTGTAACTCGCGTTGGCGGTAAGCGTTCCGCTCGCCGTGAAATTGCGCGTGAACTGGGCCATGAGCTGTGCGAGATCGCCGTTGGCGACCGTGAAATCGCCCTCGACCGCGATGCCGCTCCCCCAGCTCACCCGGGTCCTGCCCTTGATCGTGGCGCGTCCGATCGTGCCGGTCATCGTCGTGATCGTCGCCTTTTGCGGTTCCACCACCGCGTCGGCGATGATGTCGTCGAATTCCACGGAGGGTCCCAGCGGCAGCCGCCAGCCGCGCCCCTCCAACGCGACCCGCAACGCGTTGTCGCGGGGCGTGATCTCCACCCGCGCCTTGCTGTCGGACAGGACGGCGCGCTCCAGCGCGCCGTCGCGACCCAGCGTGATGTCCCCGTCGAAGCTCGGAACCTCGAGGTTCTTGACGGCCAGCCTGACCGACTTCAGCTGGATGCGGCGCACGCTGAACGGCTGCACGCCGCCTTGCGGCTTAAGCCAGCCCGGTACCAGGGCAAGCGCATCCTGGTCGGCGGTGATCACGTTGACTTCGACGTTGGCGAACTCCTTGGCGTCGCTGAACAGCGTCATCGGCCAGGCGCTGATGACGATGCTTTCGATCTTGGTTTCCTGCAGCTTGCCGATCCCTACGCGCTCCAGTTTCAGTTTGGGAAAGGGCAGCAGCGCGTAGTGCAGGCTGGTTATGGTCACGGGGACTCCCAGGCGCTGAGCCATGAGCTTCTGAGCGTCCCCGATGAAGTTGTTGAGCGGCACGACGTGCAGCAGCCCGATGGCAGCGATCAGCGCCACCGCGGCGCTGATGCCGATCTTTCGCGCCCGATTTGTGGGCCGCACGATGCGAACGGGCTTGCCTTCCTTGGCCTCGGTTCCGCGCTTCCTGCGTTCCTCGGCTGCCGCCTTGGCGCGCGCGGCCGCTTCTTGCCGGTAACGCGCGTCGGCCTCCATCTCGGCGCGCTCGCGCGTCTTGATCTCCTCCTGGACGCGCGCCTTGATTTCATCCTCTGCCCCTGAGCGCAGCTGCTGCTCCTGCATGACGCGCGCCACCGCCTCCATCTTGGCGCGATCCTCCGCCGCGGCCCGCGCCCTGCGTTCCTCCTCCGCCTGCGCGCGCGCCTGCGCCACGGCCTCCTCCGCCCTGCGCGCAATCATCTCCACCTCGGCGCGCACCCTGCGCGCCTCCGGGGAATAGTCGCCGCTGCTGTCCAGCTCGCGTGACTTGCGCTCGGCCTCGTCGCGGGCCTTGCGCGCGATCTCGGCCATGCGCTCGGCTTCGGCGCGGGCCCTCTGCTCGGCCTCGGCCTTGGCGGCGATTTCCTGCTGCGCCCTTTGCTCCGCCTCCTCGCGCGCCTTGCGCTCGGCCTGGATCAGGGCCTCGACCTCGGCGCGGGCGCGGGCCTCGGCCTCCACCCGCGCTTTCGCGAGCGTCTCTTCCCGCGCCCTGGCCTCGGCCGCGGCCTTTGCCTCCGCCTCCTCGCGCGCCTTGCGCTCCTCCTCGATCCTCGCTTCGGCTTCCTCGCGCGCCTTGCGCTCGATCGCCGCCTTTGCCTCCGCCTCGTCCTTGGCACGGCGCGCCTGCTCCTGCAGCTCGCGCAGTTGCGCCCGGGTGCGCGCATCTGCTTCGTCGCGTGCCTTGCGTTCCTTTTCCTCGCGCGCCTTGCGTTCCTTTTCCTCGCGCACGCGCGCGTCGGCTTCCGCCTGAGCCCGGCGCTCGGCATTGGCGCGCGCCTCGGCTTCCGCTCGCGCCTTCGCTTTTGCGGCTTCGAGCGCCTTCAACGCCGATTCCATGTGTGCGCGCGCGGCTTCGCCCCCGCCGCCCGCCGCCTCGATCGCGGCCTTCGCATCGGCCGCCGCCTTGGCGCGCGCGGCCTCTTCCGCCATCTCGCGCGCCTGGCTCACCGCTTCCTCGGCCGCCCTCGCGCGCGCTTCGGCTTCCTCGCGTGCCGTGCGCTCGGCCTCCTCGCGCGCCCTGATCTCCGCCTCGCTGCGGGCGCGCTCTTCGGCTTCCTGCTTGGCGCGCTGCTCCGCCTCGGCCAGGGCATCCTTCAGCGCCTTCATCTGCGCCTCGACCGCGGCCTTGGCTTTCGTTTCGGCTGCGGCGTGTGCGCGCGCATCGGCCTCGGCTCGGGCGCGCGCTTCCGCTTCCACTTTCGCCTTGGCCTCGGCGGCCGCCTTGCGCACAACTTCGGCCGTGGCGCGCGCTTCGGCCTCCGCCCGCGCCCTGGCTTCGGCCTCCGCCCGCGCCTTCGCCTCCATCGCCGCCTTGATCCGCGCTTCGGCCTCGGCCCGCGCCTTGGCGTCGGCCGCGGCGCGGACCTCCGCTTCCGCCTTGGTGCGCGCATCCGACGCCGCCTTCGACGCCGCCTCGGCCTTGGCCTTGGCCTCCGCCTCGACCTGGGCCTTGGCTTCGGCCTGGGACCGGGCGCGCGCTTCCGTTTCCTGGCGGACCTTGGCTTCGGCCGCGGCGCGCGCGGCCGCCAGCGCGCGCGCCTTGGCGTCGGCCTCCGCTTTGGCGCGCGACGTAGCCTCGGCATTGAGCTTGGACATCGCCGCCGGGGAGGTGAAATCGAGATCGTCTTCCGCGCCCGGCCCCGGGATCGATCCTGCCGCCAGGCTGGCAGCCGTGGCTCCCGGTTTCGGGGGCTCCGGAGCGGTGAACACCCGGATGAAACCGTCGGCAACGAGCTTCTCCAGCGTCTGGTGCAGCTTCCTCTCCTCCAAGCCCGACTTCCTGAGGAGATCAGCGGCGGTGGACTTGCCGTCAACGGCGAGAAACACCATCCCCGCGTCGCGCGGCAGCTTGGAGGTCTTGTTCTTCAGCTCCAGCACTCCCTTGGGAGTCTTGGAGTAAATCGTTTTTGGGTGGATGGCCATGATCGAATCCGCGCTTTTTCAGCGCGGAGTACGGTCAACGTAGTGTGCGTGCGGCGGACGCTTGCGCGCATTCCGGGCGTGCGTGAAAAAGTGCACATTCTCCGGAAAAAACATTGTGCTTCGGCTTGTTATCCTGCATTGCGCGATCGATTTCATTATAGTTTAATACACGCGAGTTTCCATCAAAAGTTGTCCGCGTTGGTTCGAAGGGGCGGAATGGCAGCCGAAGCGCAACGACGCAGCGATTACGACGTCACCAACCGGGTCAACACGACCGATCCGCAAATCGTATCCGAGGCGGTGTGCGGGATTTACCGGAATCTTTACCAGCAGGACACCGCGCGCAACCTCCCGCAGGCGTTCGCCGACGTGGCGCGCCTCTACCGGGGCGACTATCCCGGCTTCCGCGAGTGCGACACGGACTACCACGATATCCAGCACGTGCTCGACGTGACGCTCGGCATGGCGCGGTTGCTCGACGGATGCGTGCGCGCGACCGACGCCGGGACCCTCACCGAGCGCCTGTTCCGGCTCGGCATCATCGCCGCTCTCTATCACGACTGCGGCTACATCCGCCGCCGCAAGGACACCAAGCACGCCAACGGCGCCGAGTACACCACCGTGCACGTCTCGCGCGGCGCGGAGTTCCTCGAGGAATACCTGCCGAAAATCGGAATGGCCGACCTCGTCCAGGCCGCAACGCGCATCGTGCACTTCACCGGCTACGAGATACCGGCGGACAGAATCCGGGTGCCGGGGCCGGAATTCCGCCTCCTCGGCAACCTCCTCGGGAGCGCGGACATCCTGGCGCAGATGGCGGACCGCTGCTACCTCGAAAAATGCTACGACCGGCTCTACCCGGAATTCGTGCGCGGGGGCATCGCCCGCAGGCGCCACAAGGACGGCAGCGAGGAGGTCGTATTCGCTTCCGCGGCCGACCTCATCTTCAAGACGCCGCGCTTCTACCAAGGCGCGACCAAGCGCCTGAGGGAAGACCTTGGCGGCTGCTGCACCTACGTCGAACGGCACTTCGGCGGGCAGAACCTCTATTTCGACGAGCTGGAAAAGAACATCAGCCACGCCCGCGCGATAGCCGTCGAAGGGGACATCTCCCTGCTGCGGCGGCGGCCTCCCAGGACCACCGAGGGCGACGATGAAGACCGCCCGCCGCAACAGCAGCTCATCTAGGAAGTCGCCCGTCACGCTTCTGCGACGGTAAGCAGTATTTTCCCGGTGTGCTGCGCGGACTCCATCAGCGCGTGCGCGCGCGCCGCCTCTGCGAGCGGAAGGGTCTGGCGCGTGACCACGCGAATGCGGCCGCTCTCGAGGAGCGGCCATACCCGGGTCTCGAGCTCGCGCGCAACCCGGGCCTTGAAAGCGGACGGGCGGGTGCGCAGGGTCGAGCCGGTGTAGGTCAGGCGCTTCAGCATCACCGGCATCAGGTTCACCTCCACCTTGGAGCCGAGCGCGAACGCGAGCTGAATGATGCGGCAGTCGTGGGTCGCGGCCTTGAAGTTCTTCTCGATGTTCGCGCCCCCGACGATGTCGAGGATGACGTCCGCGCCTCCGGCCCGCCGCACGACGTCCACGAAGTCCTCTTGCCGGTAGTCGATCACCCGGTCGGCGCCGAGCTCGCTGCAGATCCGGCAGCGCTCCTGCGGGCTGTCGGTGGCGATCACCTTCGCGCCGAACGCCGTTCCGAGCTGGATCGCAGTGGTGCCGATTCCACCCGCGCCGCCGTGGACGAGAAACGTCTCCCCGGCCGCGAGGCCCGCGCCCATGAAGACATTGCTCCACACCGTGAAGTAGGTCTCCGGCAGTCCAGCGGCATCGAGCAACCCGACGCCCTTCGGCGGCGGCAGGCAGTGCTGCGCATCCACCGCGCAGTACTCCGCGTAACCCCCGCCGTTCGTGAGCGCGGTCACCCGGTCGCCGACCGACCAGCGCGCCGCGGGCGCGGACACCGACACGATTTCGCCGGACACCTCGAGGCCGGGCAGATCCGGGGCGCCGGCCGGCGGGGGGTAGAGGCCCTTGCGCTGCATGAGGTCCGGGCCGTTCACGCCGGCGGCCGCGACCTTGATCAGCACTTCCCCCGGCTGAAGCACGGGCAGGGGCCTCTCGACCGGCGTCAGCACCTCCGGGCCGCCGGGCCGGGAGATCTCGACGGCCCTCATCCGTCTGGGCAAGTTGGGAGTCATCCTGGTTCCTGTCTTGGTATCGTCACCGGTCACGCTTTCCCGGCGAGGCGCTTAAGTGCCGCGCGGTCGATCTTGCCGATCCCGATTTCCGGCAGCGCCTCGAGCACGATGACGCGCGCCGGCACGTAGCTGCGAGGGAGCTCGGCGCGAACGCGTTCCTGGATCGCCCCGTCCCGCACGGGAATTCCATTGCGGGCGACGACGAACGCGACCGGCACTTCGCCGAGGTCGGCATCCGGGGCGCCCACGACGCAACAGCCGCGCACGGCCGGGTCGCGCAGGATCGCTTCCTCGATGCGCCCCGGAGAGAGGTTTTCGCCGCCGCGGATGATGATCTCCTTCAGGCGCCCGCTGACCGTGAGATAGCCGGCGTCGTCGAGCCACCCGAGATCGCCAGTGCGCAGCCAGCCGTTGCGGATCGAAGGCCCGTCTCCGTGCGCGGCGGCCGGAACGTAGCCCTTCATGAG
Organism: Burkholderiales bacterium; assembly: GCA_050741115.1. Taxonomy (GTDB): domain Bacteria; phylum Pseudomonadota; class Gammaproteobacteria; order Burkholderiales; family SG8-41; genus SG8-41. Next base: position 2,391 of record JBOIEM010000257.1, on the reverse strand, counting down.
CGAGGGCCCCGCGATGCAGATTTCGCCTTCCGCGCCCGTCGGGACCGGCGTTTCACCGCCGGGCACGAAGACGGCGATGCGCTGGCCCGCGAGCGCAGTGCCGACCGTGCCGATCTTGCGGGCGGCGGGAGGGTTCATCGCTGCCGTGCAGGAGTCCTCGGACAGGCCGTAGGAGTGGATGAGAGGCAGCCCGAAGTGCTGCTCGATATCCCGGTGCAGTTGCGCGCTGAGAGGCGCCGCTCCGGACCGCAGGAACCGCAGGCTCGCGAGCGCACCGCGCGGGGGCGTCAACGCGAGCAGGCGGGAGTAGTGCGTCGCGACGCCGGTGGTATAGGTGGGCCGGTGGGTCGCGATCTCCCGGAAGAACGTATCGGCCTGAAAGCGCTCGAGCATCACCACCGACGCCCCGCAACAGAAGGGCACGACGAGGAGGTTGTTGATGCCGTTGGTGTGATGAAGGGGCAGCATGTGCAGAAGACGGTCCTCCGGCGTGATGCCGGTGCGCTCGGCGACGCCGTCGGCGTTGGACAGCAGGTTGCCGTGGGTGAGCAGCACCGCTTTGGGCACGCCGGTGCTGCCAGAAGTCATGATCAGCAGCGCGTCGTCCTCCCGCCGCAAGCCGTCAAGGGCGCTGGGCGCAGCGCGTGCCGCATCCTCCAGGCGGACACGTTTCACCTGCGCCACGGCGCTTGCGGTTGCATCGTGCGCGGCATCCGCCAGCAGCCAGCCGATCCCGGCGCTTTCGAACCGGACGCCGAGCTCGCCGGCCCGAAGCCGCGGATCGATGACGCAGGCCGCGCCGCCCGCCGCCATGATGCCAAGCAGCCCGGTCGCGGCGTCCGTCGTTCGGCCCGCGAGGAGCGCGACGCGCTCGCCGCGGCGAAGCCCGCGCTCGAGCAGCATGCCGGAAACGCGGGTGACGGCATCCGCCAGCGTCGAGTAATTCAGCGCGCGTCCAGCGGCCCATAGCGCCGGCCGCCCGCGGATGGCGGGATCGAGCGCGGTTTCGAGGATCAGCTCCGGCACGGAAGCGGCGTCGAACATCGGGCGGTTACTCCTGTGGTAAGTTTAGCTTTCTTTTTTGTGCAAGGAGCGACCGGTAATGGCCTCCACTCTGCTGCCCCGGCACAACCGTTACGACTACTCACCGCTCGTCGAGCGCAAGGACTACAGCTGGCCGGGGGGCAAGCGGCTCGCGTTCTGCACCACCACCAACGTGGAGGTGTTCGCGTTCGGCAAGGGCAGGGGCCACGACAACGCCAAGCTCGGCGAGCCGCAGACCCATCGCAACTACTCGTGGCGCGACTATGGCAACCGCGTCGGCATCTGGCGGCTGTTCGATCTCGCTCAAGAGCTGCAGATGCCGCTTGCCCATAACACGAACAGCCTGCTCTACGAGTACGCGCCGCAGATCATGGACCGGATCCGCGCCCGCGGCGACGAGATCGTGGGGCACGGGCGCACCAACTCGGAGAACCTGCACGATTTCCGCTGGGAGTCGGACGAGGCGCGCGTCATCGGGGAAATAACCGATACGTTCACCCGCCACGAAGGCCGGCCCCCCAAGGGCTGGATGGGCTCCGGCACCTACGAGAATCCCTGGACCCCCGATCTGCTGAAGGAGGCAGGCTACACCTACCTCATGGACTGGCCGCACGACGACCAGCCGATCTGGATGCGCACGCGTGCGGGGCCGCTCCTCTCCGTGCCCTATCCGGCGGAGCTGAACGACTCGCCGCAGATCATCCACCGCCAACACGCGGCGCGCGAGTTCTGCGACATGCTGGTGGACCAGTTCGAGGAGATGGTCGAGCAAAGCGCGAAGCATCCACTCGTGTGCCACATCTCCATCCACCCCTACGTGTTCGGCTACCCCTTCCGCCTGCGGCCGCTGCGCAAGGCGCTGCAGCACTGCTTTTCGAGCAAGTTCACGGACCGGGTGTGGAAATGCAAGCCCGGTGACATCGCCGACTTCTGCTACGCGCTCAAGCCCGGGATCATCCCCGGCAGTTGATTACCCGATCGCGCCTTCGCGGCGCAGGGCGGCAATCCGCTCCGCCGGGGCCTTGAGCAGCTCGCCCAGCACGGCGTCGGTGTGCTCGCCGAGCCGCGGCGCCGGTTGCGACGGCGTGCCCGTCATGCTCGACATCTTGACCGGGTTGCCGGGCAATCGCACTCTCCCGACTTCCGGGTGGTCATACTCGACGATCATTTCGCGCTCCGCGTACTCCGGCGAGCAGACCGCGCGCAGCAGCTCCTGCACGTGTCCGCGGAGGCTCTCCTGTCCGGGCGTGAACGAGAAATCCACCGTCAGTTTCCGTCGAGGCGCGCCCACTCCAGCACGCGTTTCGCCCGCTGGTACATGGCGTAGTCGACGAGCTTCCCGTCCAC